>JANNEF010000312.1:0-21629 GCA_031378375.1 Verrucomicrobiota bacterium
GCGGTGTTGCAGGCCGAACTGCAACGCTTCTGGCGAGACGCCCGCCGCGTGCACTCCCTCGTCTTCGATTGGCTGCTGCTTCAAGCAAACACTTCTTCCAGAGCCGTTATACTACTCTATTAACGTAGTTGGTATTATGCCTCGCCCGTCGCGGCCACCGTTGGCGGTCTGCGCCGCCTGCTCGTCATCACGCGTGGTAGCCTGGTCGCGCTGAATCCGTCCGACGGCAAAATTTGGTTCGATTACTCGTGGCGTCCGCCGATGCACGCTTCCGTGAGCGCGGCCACACCGCTGGTCATTGACGACCTGATTTTTCTCTCCGCCAGCTACGGCACGGGCGCGGCGCTGCTGCGCTTCAAGGAAGGCGGGCCGGAAAAAATCTGGGCCGGCGACGACATTCTCTCGAACCACTACGCGACGAGCGTGCATCACAACGGCTTTCTCTACGGCTTCGACGGACGCCAGGAGGAAGGCTGCCACCTGCGCTGCGTCGAGTTGAAAACGGGCAAGGTGCGCTGGAGCCAGGATCGTTTCGGCGCGGGCACGGTCACACTGGCCGGCGGCCAACTACTGATCCTCACGGAGAAAGGCGAACTTCTCCGCGCACCCGCCACGCCGACGGAATTCAAGCCCACCGCCCGCGCGCAAATCCTCCCTTTCAACGCCCGCGCGCATCCGGCGCTGGCGGACGGACGCTTCTACGCGCGCAGCAAGGACAAGCTGGTATGCGTGGACCTGCGCCAGCAACCGTAACCGCCCGCACTGCGCCAAAGTCACCTCCACTGCCCCGTCAGCGTGAAGGCGGCCCAGAAGTAGGGACTGGCAAAATCCTTCGACCGCAGCAGTGACAACTGCGCCGCGCGCCACGCCTGGACGCGCGGTTCGCCGCCACGCCAGCGGCGCATGAACTCCGTCATCAACTGGCTCGTGGCCCGGTCGCTCACCGGCCAATGACTCGCCAGCACACTCTCCGCTCCGGCGATGGTGAACGCGCGCCGCAGCGACATCACCCCTTCGCCGATCTTCACCTCGCCCGAACCGCTCTGGCACGCGCTGAGGATGACCAGTTCCGTCCCCTGCAAGTTGAGCAACGACGCCTCCAGCCCGGTGAGCAAGCCATCCTCGGCCACCGCGTTGGTGACGCGCGTCGCGCGATTCGCGCCGGCCAGCGCGATGCCGCAGCGCACCAGCGGATTTTCCCACTGCTCCTCCGGCGAGCGAAAGTAGGGCGGGCGTCCCGCCTGCCAGCCCGGTGTGCCGCTCGTCGCGCTGGCGAGCAAGAGGCCGTCAGACGCCGAGTTGGTGCGCTTGAACTCCTGATCCGTGAGGAAAAATCCGTGTGTGGCCAGGTGCAACACGCGCGGCGACACCACCGCCTTCAACTCCGCCTCGCGCGCCGCCGCGCCCAGCCGCAACACGCAATCATCGCCCAGCAGTTTGGCGATGCTCCGCGCCTCCGTCTCCGCTGCGGGCAGTGGCGTGAATTTGATCCCACGATACGAGCGGCTGAGGCTCCTCGTTGTCATCGTAGCAGCCGACGTCAGGAGGCTCTGATCCGCTTCGGGCTTCAAAGAATGAGCCTCCTCACGTCGGCTGCTACGATCTGACAAATCCAGATCAAAATCCGGGTTACCCATCACCAGCGACTTTGAACTTTGAACCTTGGCCTTTGAACCCGGCTGGCCGGGGGCCAATCGCGCCACTTCCCGCCCGCTGCTCACGTAGCTGACGCTTTTCTCCTCGATCAAGTATTTCCCCGACGAGCCGAGCGGCAGCATCTCAAACGGCACGCGACTCAACTGGCCATCCGGGCAGAGGATGAGATGGCTGGCGTTGGTGAGGTGCCTGGTCAGCGGCGACCAGACCAAATCGCTCAATCGGGCCAGGGCCGGTTGCAACAGCTTCGGAGCGATCCGCCGATCCGCCATCAACTGGCCGACGTGCGCGACAGCTTCGTTGATGGGCGCGGCCTCGCCCAAGTCCACGCGCTCCACCACGAAATTGGTTGCATCCTTCGCCAGCGGAAAAGTCAGATACGCGGCGTAACGGGCTTCCTGCCACTGGTTCGACTTGGCGGTAAAATCAAAGCGCCGGTAATGGATGAAATCCACAACCGCAGCCCCGTGCGGGAGTCCCCGGCCAATCTCTATCAATGTCACGTTTTGACCTCGAACCGTGTCGCCGACCAAGCGGACGCGGTCGGCAAGTTGGGATTCAACGTGCTGGAGTTGATCCTGCAAGCGATGCCTCAACTCCTCGCGTGCCACGAGGTCCTGTAGGCCTGTTCCTTGCAACTTGCGTAATTGCGACAGCACGGCGTTATATCGCTCATGAAGCTGTCCCGTTTTGGTGTCTTGATTCTGTTCCAACGCTGACCGGGTAGTTTGCACTTCTTCGAGAAGCCCTTTGTTCAGTGCCAAATGCTCGGCGCCAGCAACACGAGAGAATTCCAAGCGTCTCGCGGTGCCCTCTGCACAGGCAGTGTGGAACATCTCCGCTCGATAGAAGAGCAGCCCGATAGCCCGAAGACCCTCCTTTCCCGGCAAAGATCCCAGGTTGCGCAACAGATGTGACCGCTGAGAGTCGAAAGCTCTGCGGAATGTCCGAATGCCGTTCGGCGTGTCGCCTTGAACGAGAAAGACCGTAGCCAGATTATGTAATGTAAGAACTACGTCAGGGTGGTTAGGTCCCAGAAATTTTTCTCTGATTCTCAGGTTGCGCAGGTGTAGCTGACTTGCCCGTTGGAATTCACCCAAGTCGAGATAAATCTCCGCAAGGTTGTTGAGGCTAACGCCTACGTCCGGGTGCTCCGGTCCTCGGAGCTTTTCCCTCACTGCCAAACTGCGCTGGGCAATCTGTAGTGCCTCGGGGAGCTTTCCTTGCCGCTGGTACACCAGGCTGAGGTTGCTCAGTATGGTCGCGACAAGAGGAGATTCCTCGCCCAACGCCTCTCTGGTGATGCTCAGGCTCTCCTCATAAAACTCGGCTGCCAGACCGAAGTCGCCGACCGTGTCAAACAACTCGGCGAGATTGTTCAGTGCAATTGCCACATCCAGACTTTTAAGGCCAAACGCTTTTTCCTTGATGGCAAGACTCCTCTTCAGGAACGCAAGAGCATCCCCGTAGTTGCCGAGGTCCATTTGGAGTGAACCAAGGTTATTGAGAGCCGCGGAAACTTCCGGGTGCTCTGGACCGAGCGCTTGCTCCAGAATCGCAAAGCCGCGCTGAGAAAGCTCCAAGGCTCTCGCAAAGTCGCCTTGCCCGTGATGAAACTCCGCCAGGTTAATGAGGCTGACGGCAACCTCCGCGTGTTCCGGACCATACGCTTTCTCGTAAATCCCAAAACTGCGTTGGTGGAGTGCCAAGGCTTCACGATAATCGCCCATGTCGGCTCTCAGGTTAGCCAAGTCGCCGAGTGCTTGGGCAACCCTTGGATGCTCTTTACCATGCGCCGTTTCAAGGATCGCCTGACAATGCTGGAGCGCAGTGAGAGCGGCTGCGTAGTTGCCCTGCTCACGATAGAACCTCGTTAGACCGCTCAATACGCCCGCACCTTTCGGACCTTCCAATTCGCCGGATTTCTCCAGAAGTTCCAGACTGCGCAGGCAAAGATTGAGCGATTGAGTCACTTGGCCCCGCCTCCGGTAGAATTCAGCTACATCTCGCAGACAGATTGCGTAGTCGTCGTCCGGCTTGCCCCGCTTCCGATCCCTGATCTCCAAGCCACGCCGAAACAAAGATGCTGCCGTCGCGTAATCCCCTTGATCTTCGCTCACGAGGGCCAGCTTATGAATGCAGTTTGCAACGGCCAGGCTGTCTGCGCCGTGAAGCTTTTCGTTGATCGCCAAGCAGCGTTGCAGGGCGTCTGTCGCCTTCGCGTAGTCTCGCTGAAAGCGGTAGAACTCCGACAAATTCACAAGAACGGAAGCGATGACGTCCGGCTTGTCCTTCGAAATGGTTTCGTGAATGGCCAGGCTCCGCTCCAGTAATGGTATCGCCAAAGAATAATTTTGGAGCTTCTTGTAAATGAGGGCAAGGCTGACGAGCGTAGTGGCCACGGCAGGGTGATCCCTCCCCAACTCCTTTTCTCTGATGGCCAGACAGCGGTGGAAGAGCGGGACTGCCTCGATCAATCTGCCCTGCTCGCGTCGCATTGCGGCTGAGATGAACAGCGTGTCTGCCACCCAGACGTGATTCGATCCCAACGATGCTACTTGTAGCTGGAGGCATTTTTCAAGCAGCGGGTATGCTTGGTTGAAATTCCTCTGGCGATAGAAATCATTCACCTTCTTCAGCAAATCCGTAATTTGTGCATCCGAGGACGGTGACTCGCTCTGGTCTGCGGCTGAGCAAGTCTGAAGTCCGAAAAGGAAGGCAAGAATCATCGCGTGAAACAGGATGGCACTACTTTGGTGAGCCTGGACGAACACGACTCATTCAAGAACGGAAGGTGTGGAAAAGCAACAGCCAAGGTCTTCGGGGCAAGACCAGATTGGTCTTGCCCCAACACCTCATCACTTCGACAAAGCCAATCACCACCCGTAAAGAGTCGTGTAAGAACTGTTGCCATAGTTCTGCGTGCTGCCGGACAGCGAGCCGCCGTACGAACTCCGGTAGTTGTGATACGTCGTGTTCCCGTAGCGCGTGCTGCTGCCCGCGACGGAGTAGGGCGTGGAGTAAGTGTCCGCGCAACCGCCGTAGCTGCGCGGCGAGACGTAGCCCGGCTGCTGCGACGGGTAGCCGCGATAGCTCTGATTGTCGTAAACGGTGCCGTTGGCGGGCGTGCGGTAGTGCGGGGCGACGTACGTGCCGTTGCTGCGGACGTAGCCGCGCACCGTTTGCGCCGGGGCGGCAGCAGCGGTGGTCAGGACGACGGCGGCGAGGGCGAGTTTGGTCAGTGTGTTCATAGTTTTGTTTTCGTTTGAAGCCTGTTGCGCGGTGCCGGCGGCGTCAGCCGCCAGTTTCAAGTTTGTTCACCCGAACAGCCTTCACCCGCTTCATCGCAAACGGCGGGAGGTTTCTTACAATTATTTTGGAGTGCTGCGGCTTGCTATCGCTTCCCGGCCGGTGCATCCTGCCGGCAGCCGCATGAAGACGAAATCAAACCAGCCAGCCAAGCGCGTGGAGTTGGGCAAGTTCATCGTCGCCGACCCGGAAATCTGCCACGGCCAGCCGACCTACAAAGGCACGCGCATCCTGGCATGGATCGTCCTCGACCAATTGGAAGGCGGCATGACGTGGGATGAAATTGTGGTGGAGTGGCGCGGCAAGCTTTCCCACGCGGCCATCGCTGAAACGATCGCGCTGTCGCATCTGGTGGTGAAACACGAACCGTTCCGCGGCTTCCATGCTGGTGCTCGACGAAAATCTGCCCGCCGGACAACGGCAGCGGCTGCGTAAGTGGCGCCTGCGTTTTCGCGCCGTGGGCCTGGAGGTCGCGCGCGCTGGCATCAAGGATGACAATCTTATCCCGGTCCTGCATCGCCTGCCGCAACCGACTTTCTTCACTCTCGACCGCCACTTTTACCGGCCGAACTGGCGGCACGCTCAATACGGCCTGGTCTGGCTGGACGTGCCCAATCAACAAGCCGCCGAATTCATCCGGCGCTTTGTGCGGCACCGGCTGTTCAACACGCAGGCGAAGCGGATGGGCGTGGTGGCGCGCGTGCATGAAGGCGGAGTAGAGTTTTGGCGAACGGGCAAGGCCATCAAGGAAACCGCACCCTGGCTGGATGATTGACAGAGATTTGACGTAAGGAAGCCCCTCTTTGACCCGATGAATGTTCCCGACCTCAAGGCCCTCCAGCGCGGCGATGGCGACGCGTGGGAGGAGGCGTGGCGGTGGTTGTGGCCAGCGGCGTTCGGGGTGGCGCAGATGAAACTGCAACCGTTCCTGCCCGGCGACGTGGAGGACGTGGCGATTGAGGCTCTGGAGGAATTGGTGGACAAAGTCCGGGCGGTCAAAGCGGTGGAGGAACTGAAGCCGCTGGTGGCGAGCATCGCGCATCACCGGGCGGTGAGCCGGCTGCGGGAGCACTTCGCCGCCAAGCGCGGGGCCGGGAAGACGGCGAGCCTCGATGCGTTGCAAAACGACCCGGAGCGTCCCTGGGAACCGGCCAGTGACGAGTTGGCCCTGGCCAGTTTGGAGCAAATGGAACTGGCGGCGCTTCTCCGCGAGGCGCAGGCGGAGTTGAAGCCGGAGCAGCGGGCGATCCTTGGCGACTTTTTCCTGCATGGACTCAGTTACGAGCAGATCGCGGCCAAGCACGGCGTGGCGGTGGGGACGGTCGGTGTTTATTTGAAACGCGGGCTGGACGCGATGCGGCGCCTGGGGGCACGTCATCCGAAATTGTTGAAAGAACTGGAGGCGTTTTTGCGATGAACTCAATGAATGACCAAAGTTTTTTTGATCTGGCCATGAAGGTCATCGCCCGGCAATCCACCGACGCGGAGCGCGCCGACTTGGAGTCGCTGGTTGCGGCGCAACCGGAGTTGAAGGCCGAATGGGAGCGGTTGCAGGCCGACACGCGGCTGGCGAAGGAAGTCCTGCCGCTGACGGCGGCGGCGGAATCCACAGCAGGCGAGTTCCCCGCCTACGCGCGCGGTCGGTTGCAAACCAAAGTGCGCCAGACGCTGGGGCGTCCGGAGACGGAGAGAAAGCCCGCAGCGGCAAACTGGTGGAAGTGGGTTTTGGCATTGGCGACGCCGGTGGCTTTGGTGGCGCTGTTGCTCGTGCCGATGTTCTCGCGGCCCGGCACGCCCGTCATCCAAGTCGCCATGCTGGACAGCGCGGGGGCCATTCGCGGAGCGGACACGAACGAGACGCTGCTGCTGCAACAACAGTGGCCGGAAACCACCATGCAAAACTTTGAGAAGCCCGGCGACCTGGATGCATGGGAGCAGAACTGGCCTGCCGGGAACAAGCCGGCGGTGAAGGTGATTTACGACCGCGCGGCGGGCGAAATCCGCGTGCTGGGGCGCTGGGAAGGCAAGCCGCTACAAAAGACTTTTCTCGTGGAGCGCGACCTGGCGTCGGCCTTGCGACAGGCCGAGGCGTTTATTCGGGAGCAGGGCAAACATTAAGCACGGAACGGCGTGATTGCGCGCTGCAAGCAAATGGTCCTGCGTTTTTCGAGGAGCTTTCCGCTACACCTTCAACAACTCCCGCGCCTCCGCCATGCCGGGAGCGGGGCGTCCGTATTCGCTCGCGGTGACGCGGGCCAGTGCGGTCAGTTGACGCCAGCGGAAGACCCGGCGCGACGCCGCGAATTCCTCCGTCACGGTGCGGTAGTATTTCTCCGCGTGCAGCGCGCCGTCTTCGCTCACGGCGTAACGGAGCATCAGGTCGAACACGCCGCGCGGCGCATGGCCGAGTTCACCGTAGCGATGGACAATCGCGGCGGCGCGGGCCTGGAGGTTCTGCCGGATGGCCTCGTCGGCTTCGCGCAACAGCGCGGCGGCCTCGGTGGCTTTGATTTCATCCACATGCCGTTTGAGCGGCAGCGGCGACCAGTTCTGGAAATCGCCGCCGCGATTCGTGCGGTCGAGGGCGACTTGATACGCGCCGAGGATTAAGCAGGCGAAGGTGTTCCGGGTGTTGCTCACGCGGGCGAGGTTGCGCCAGGCGTTGGCGGAATCGCAGGCGTGGACGCCGATGCTGTCGCCGTGGACGCTGCCCATCGGCTTGCCGGCGATCTCGTCGCGCGGCGTGCGCCCCATGTCACGAAGGACGAGTTGATTGGCCGCGAGCGAAATCGCCTCGCCGATGGCGGCGGGAACAAATCCTTCGGCGAGCGCGGCGGCGGCGGCGGCGGCGGCTTGTTCGGGCGTGGACTTGAAAAGCGTCTGGCTGAACTCATCCACCCACTGGTCATCGGCGGCGCGGGTGCCGGGCGTGCGGTCGAGCAGTTTGTGCTGTTCGAGCAGCTTCGGCAGCAGCGTGCGCGGCTCGTCCCCGTTGGGGCCGCGCGAGTAGGATTCCGCGCGCACGCAGTAGCGCACGGACTGGCGGAGGAGCGTGTGCGCCTGCTCCTTGCCGATTAGATCGAGCAGGTCCCAGGCGCGATACGGGAACACGACGCGGTGGACTTCGGTGTTGTCCTGCACCGTGTGGAGGAGGTGGTTCAGCGCGTCATCGGCGGAGACTTGCGACAACGTGGCGAAAATACGCTCCGCTTCGTCGTGGTTTTTGCTGCGCACGGCTTCGCGCAACACATCGCCGCCGGGGCGGCCTTCGGGAAGCGTCGCCGCTTTGACCGGGTGAAGCACCTCTTCCTTGCGCCCGCCTTTTTCCTGGATGCGATTGGTGTTGCGGTAAAGAACCTTGAACACCGGCAGCGGCTGGAGCGCGTCCGGCAGTTCGCGCGCCATGTGCAGCGACGGCGCAAGCGCCATCATGGTGTGGAAGCCGACGTAATCCTCGCCGCCAAAGGTGCGGGCGTTGGCAAGCGCGGCGGCGGCGGTGAGGCGCCGCAGGTCCGTGCCGGATTTGAGCTGGCCGACCAGCGCGGGCAGGAGTTTGTTCGCCGGCGTCTCCTGCATGAGCCGCACGAGCGGTTCGAGCGGGCCGAAGTCGAGCGCATCCGGCGCTTCGGCGGCGAAGGCTGGAGCGAGTCCGAGTTCGGAAGCCAGACCACCGCCGACGGTGGCGACCAACATGCCGCGACCGACATCGGCCAGGAATTCACGACGAGTATGTACGGTGTTCATTTTGTCCTCCGGGGTTAACGAAAGTTGACGGGCCTGTGAAGCATGTTGGTCAGTTAGGCTGACCGGCGAAGTGCGTCAAGCCTTAGTTTAAAACATTTTTCTGCGCCCGATCTTCACGCACCCGTCACACGCCGTCCGCGTTTGCATCCCAGTTCTTTCAGCAGCGCCTTTAAGGGCAGCGTGTTGATCACATCGCCTTTCTCCAGCCAGCCTTTGCGCGCGATGCCGGCGCCGAGCCGCAGGAAGCCGGCGTGTTCGTTGCGATGCGCGTCGCAGTTGATCACGCACTTCACGCCCCTGGACTTCGCGTAGGGCCAGAGCCGCCAGTCCATGTCGAAGCGATACGGGTTTGCGTTGAGTTCAATCCACGTCCCCGTCGCGGCGCAGGCGTCAATGACCGCCTGCTGATTCACCTTGTAAGGCTCGCGCTCCAGCAGCAGCCGGCCGGTGAGATGGCCGAGCATGTGGACGAAGGGATTCTCCGCCGCGCGGATGATGCGCTTCGTCATCTCGGCTTCGTTGTGAGTGAAACCCTGGTGAACGCTCGCTACAACGACATCAAGCTCCGCGAGCAGGTCATCATCGAAGTCGAGATGGCCGTCGCCAAGGATGTCCACCTCGCTGCCGGTGAGCAGGCGGAAGTCGGTGCCTTCGTCTGCCAGCTTCGCGTTGAGCGTCTTGATTTCCTTGAGCTGCTGGCGCAGGCGCGCGGCATCCAGACCGTTCGCCACAAAGGATGATTTCGAGTGGTCGGTGATCGCCCAGTAATCGCAGCCCAACTCCTGCATGTGCGCCGCGATGTCCGCCAGCGTGCCGTGGCCGTCGCTCCAGTTCGAGTGGTTGTGCAGCGAGCCGCGCAGATCGGTCCATTCGATCAGGCGCGGCAGGGCATTCTTTTCGGCGGCGCCAAACTCGCCGTGATCCTCGCGCAACTCCGGCGGGACATAAGCGAGATCGAGTTCCTGGAAAACTTCCTCCTCCGTCTTGCACGGCATGAGCAGTTTCGCGTCGCGCGTCTCCTCCTTCGATTTGAACAGGCCGTATTCGTTGAGCCGCAGACCGCGCGCGTTGGCGCGTTGGCGCATGATGATGTTGTGCTCCTTGCTGCCAGTGAAGTAGAGCAACGCGAACGGATACTCCGCGTCGCTCACCACGCGCAGGTCCGCCTGGATGCCGCCGGCGAGGATGACGCTGGCCTTGGTCTCGCCCTTGGCGCTCACACTGAGAATGCCCGCCTGGCTGGTGAAGAAATCAATCACGGCGGCGGGCTGCTTCGTGGAGACGAGGAAATCAATGTCACCAATAACCTCCTTGTGCCGCCGCACGCTGCCGCCGGTGCTGCAACGGATCACGTCGGGATGTGCGCGCAGTTGTTCGAGGATCGGCTCGGCGACCACGAGCGCGTCACTCAGCAAATGCCGCGACGCATACTGCCGGCGAAACGCGATGCCTTCGAGAATCTTGCTTTGCGTCTTCTCGCCGAAGCCGTCCAGCGTGGCCACCCGTCCGGCCTGGCAGGCGGTTTCGAGTTGTTCGATAGTCACGACGCCGAGCTTGTCGTTCAGAGCTTTGACCTTCTTGGGGCCGAGACCGGGAATTTGCAACATCGCCACCAGCCCGGCGGGGATGGACGCCTTCAATTCGTCGTAGTAAGCCAGCTTCCCGGTCGTGACCAGCTCGGTGATTTTCTTCTGCAAGGCCTCGCCGATGCCCTTGATGTCACCGAGGCGCTCCTCCGCGATCAACTTTTCGAGCGGCTCGGACAAACCTTCGATGGTGCGCGCGGCATTGCCATAGGCGCGGGTCTTGAACGGGTTCTCGCCCTTCAATTCGAGCAGCGTCCCGATCTCGACGAGGATTCCGGCGACTGTGTCTTTGTCCATGCCGGGAGCCTAAGTTCCACGCTCAAAGTTCAAAGTTCAAAGTTCAAAGTTTAGAATCGCCCCGCGCTCTCGCCGACTCTCCGGTTGACTAACCCGTCCGATTCCCTACCTTGCACGCATGAACGCCACTGTTCTCGACGACGGCAAGGTCAGCATCCCACAGGAATTGCGGGACGCGCTCGGCCTGCGTCCGGGCACAGTCCTGGAAATGGAACAGCAGGCCGGCAAGCTCGTGGCTTGGAAACAGGGCGAGCCGGACGTGTTCGAGAAATGGCGCGGGCGCGGACGACTGCCGGCGGGCGCCTCCACCGAGGAATATCTGCGGCTGATTCGCGATGGTCACGGCAGTTGACACCTCAGTGCTGCTGGATGTCCTGCTGAACGACCCGCAACATGCGGCGCGTTCGATGGCGGCTCTGCGGCAGGCGGTGACGGAAGGCTCTCTCGTGATTTGTGAAACCGCGCTCGCCGAAATCGTTCCGACGTTGCCCGCCGCCGATGTCCCACAGTTTCTCTCAGATTGGAATCTCCTGTTCGTCCCCTCGTCGCAGAATAGCGCGCTGCTGGCTGGCGAGATGTTCCGCGCTTACCTGGAGCGCGGAGGCAAACGTGGCCGGGTGGTGCCCGATTTTCTGATCGCCGCCCACGCACAGACTCACGCCCAACGACTGCTGGCCCGCGACCGTGGTTACTACCGGGACTATTTCAAGCAACTGCCACTTTGGGATCCGGCAGCTGCCATCTGAAGCGAAGCAACATGGCTGCAACCCGGGCACTCGCCCTCACCTGAGTTCCTTCAACAAAAACGTGTAGGCCAGCGCCTGCATGTAGGCGGCCTGCTGGTTGTTCGCCGCGCCGCCGTGGCCGCCCTCGATGTTCTCGTAGTAAAGCACGTCGTGGCCTTGCTCCTTCATCCGCGCGACCATCTTGCGCGCGTGGCCGGGATGCACGCGGTCGTCGCGCGTCGAGGTGGTGAAGAGGATGCGCGGATACGTCCGGTCCTTCGCGACGTTCTGGTAGGGCGAATACTTTTGCAGGTAGGCCCACTCCTCCGGCTGGTCGGGGTTGCCGTATTCATCCACCCAACTCGCGCCCGCCAGCAGCTTGTTGTAGCGCCGCATGTCGAGCAGCGGCACCTGGCACACGACCGCGCCGAACAAGTCGGGCCGCTGGGTGAACATCACGCCCATCAGCAACCCGCCGTTCGAGCCGCCCTGGATGCCCAGATGTTTCGGCGTCGTGACCTTGCGCGCGATGAGGTTTTCAGCCACGGCAATGAAGTCGTCGTAGGCGCGCTGGCGGTTTTCCTTGCGCGCGGCGTAGTGCCACTTGGGACCGAACTCGCCGCCGCCGCGGATGTTCGCGAGCACATACACGCCGCCGCGCTCCAACCACGCCGCACCGACGCCCGCGCGATAGCCGGGCTGCATGGGAATCTCAAACCCGCCATAACCGTAAAGCAGCGTCGGATTGTGCCCGTCGAGCTTCACACCCTTGCGGCTCACTTGAAAGTAGGGGACGCGCGTGCCGTCTTTCGACTTCGCCTCGAACTGCCGCACCTCCAGCCCGTCCGCGTTGAAGAACGCCGGCAGGCCCTTGAGCTTCTCCCGCCCCGGCTTCCCGGCGGCGCCGAGGTAAAGACTCGACGGCGTGAGAAAATCCTCAATGGTCATGAAGTAATCGTCCGACTCGTCGGAATCAATGCCGCTCAACCCCACGTTGCCGAACGCCGGCGCGTCAATCGCCGTGCGCTTCCACTGGCCCTTCACCGGATTCAGCACGTAAGGCCGGCTGCGCACGTTGTCCATCTCCACGAGCAACAGATGATTCTTCGTGGCGCTTGTGGATTCGAGCGACTTGCGCGCCGTCGGCGTGAAGATGGCGGTGAACTGGCGCTCGCCCTTGAGATACGCGTCGAAGTCCGCCGCGAGCAACGAGCCGGCGGCGTGCGTCTTGCCGGCGACCGTCCAGTCCGACCGCAGCCGCAACAGCAGATGCTCGCCATACGTTCCGACCCCGGCGTCGGCGGGCTTGTCAATCCGCACCCACTCCTCGCCGCGCCGCACGAACGCCTCGTCCGTGAAGAAGGTCACGTTGCGCTCGATGATTTCATAGACGCGCCCGTGGTCGCGCCGCACTGAGGCGTCCACGCTTACGTCCTCCGCCTTCCCGGCGAACACCTCGCGCGCGGACGACAGCGGCGTGCCGCGCTTCCATTCCTTCACGACACGCGGGTAGCCGGACTTCGTGAGCGAGCCGGGACCGAAGTCGGTGCCGACGTAAAGCGTGTCGCGGTTGCGCCAGTCCACGCGGCTCTTGGCTTCGGGCAATGTGAAGCCGTCCGGGACGAACTCCTTGCGCGTCAAATCGAACTCGCGATACACCGAAGCGTCCGCGCCGCCGCGTGAAAGCGCGACCATGCAACGGTCGTAATCCGGCTCCAGCACGTTGTAAAACTTCCACACCCAGTTCTCCTTCTCGGCGGTGCCCAGCGCGTCCACGTCGAGGACGGTTTCCCAGGCGGGACTGGCCTTGCGATATTCGGCGAGCGTCGTGCGACGCAAGAGGCCGCGCGGATTCCGTTCGTCGCGCCAGAAGTTGTAATAGAACACGCCGTGCTTGGCGACATGCGGGATGCGCTCCTTGGAATTAAGAATTTTCAGCAGCCGCTGGCGAATCACCTCGAAGTCCGGCCGCGCCTCCAGTTCCCCCGTGCTGAGGGCGTTCTGCTGGCGCACCCAGTCGAGCGGCTTCTCGCCCGCGACCTCCTCCAGCCACAAATAAGGATCAGGCGGCGCGTCGGACGCGCTGCCACCGGCGGCATCAGCGGCCAGCAACGCGGAGGAAGATTGACAGCCCAACACCGCCGCGAGCGCGAGCGCGCCGCCGCCGAGCCTTTTGAATGATGAAGACCGGCACGTTTCGCCAGCGTGAGATTGATCCACTGAGTTGTCTTGCATCAATCCATTCAGCCGAACAAAGCCGCCGGCGATCAAGCGCCTTCTTTGAACGGGCGGAGCCCGGCAGCGTCTTGGAACAGTGAAGGGGTTGCGTCCAACGGCGTGCGCGAGGTCTGGAAACGGAGTGGCCGCAACCCCGTTGGGGTTGGTATGTTTGGCAGACGTTTTCCCAGGGTAGCTCGCAACACCGGGCTTTGAGAAACCGCCCCGTTGGGGCTGGCCTTCGGCCAACAATGCGATAGTATCCGCTCGCATGAAATGTTTGCGATGGCTTCTTCTGGTTGTTGCGTTGGGTTTCGTTCTCGCTGCGAAAGCTGCGGAAAACGCTCGGCAGATTGCGAGCGCTACTTTCCCGTCTGTCGTGTTGTTGGTGATGGAGGACGAAAGAGGCCAGCCAGTGGCGCTTGGTAGCGGGTTCTTCGTTAAGGAGAAGGTGATTGCGTCCAACTTTCATGTGGTCGAGAAGGCCGCACGCGGTTACGCGAAGCTTGTCGGCCAGAAGGCCAAATACAACATTGCGGGCGTCGTCGGTCTTGACCCCAAGCATGACTTGGTTCTGCTCGCGGTGGAGGAGGCGACCGCCCCGGCTCTGAAACTTGGCGATGGCTCGAAGGTGGCTGTTGGGGATACCGTCTTTGCCGTCGGCAATCCGCAAGGTTTGGAGGGGACGTTTTCTCAAGGTATCGTAAGCGGTATCCGCCAGTTCGATACGGACTCGCTGCTGCAAATCACCGCTCCGATATCGCCTGGCAGTAGCGGTGGCCCGGTGCTCGACTCGGAAGGCAAAGTTATCGGTGTTGCTGTTGCTACATTCAAAAGCGGGCAAAACCTAAACTTCGCGATCCCAGCGAAACATTTGGACGAACTGGTGCAAAAAGCTGGAAAGCCAGAACCGTTGTCTTCGAAGACCGCAAAGACAGGAAGATCGATCTTGGACGATCTCGGCGGCGGCAAAAGCACCGATGGGATAACTGGACGCAGTTTTACCTACGACGCGAGCACACAATTTGGGCTTTTCTCTTTCTCTCTTGTGAATCAGTTGAGGAACCCGGTCAAAAACATCTATTGCCTCTTGGTGTTCTATGACACCGAAGGAAGTCCGCTTGATGTTAAGGTCGTCCAAAGTCGTGAGGCGGTTCCGGCAGGAGCTGCAAAGAGAGTTACGGGCTACGTTGATGCGAGCGTCGAGAAACTCAACTGTCCTCTGTCGGGATACATTACTAACCATCGCCCACCCCGGAAACCACAAGGAAAAATTGAATTCCGTATCCTGAATTTCGAAGTGACGGAGTGAGCACGAAGGTGAAGTGGCCAAGGGTAACAATTAGCAGGTCGTGAGGGGGAGTCCTTCAGAAAAAGTCAGCACCAAAAGTGTCCATGTGACAAGATTCACTTTCCTGTCGCCAGCCTACCGAGGTTCGACTTGCTGACAAGCACAGTTGTAAGGCCAGTCATGGTAGATCTGCGCTCCAGAAGGCAGAGGTGATGCGCGGTGGTTCACGGAAAAAACCCGAACATTCATGATGGAAGTTGGCTTCGCGGCAAACGGATCGAAGAGAACAAGGTTCTGGCCAGACCCCATCGCGCTTGGATACATGATGCCTGCGTAGCCTGCATTCCGCACTGTGTCGCAGGCATGTTGGCTCGGCTTATACTGGAGACCCTCCTGCCCGGGGATAATTGGCCGAGACAATTCTTCCGCGAACTGCCGCAATAGGGCAACAACGTTCATCCTCCAAGCCAACTCATCGTCAAGAAATGGGCTTTCTATTCCCACGACTTTCGTGAGGTTCAACACAGTGACGGGCCGGACAAGCACGCAGGTAGCAATGGCAACGTAAGCACCTTTCCACGCCCTGACTTCAGCCAGAGCGGTCCTAGAATCGTTGGCAAGATAGAGCACTGGCTGGCCCTGCCTGTTGGCTCTCTGAGCTTTCACTTCTGCCGGCGGTGGCGAGCCAAGCTCGGCTAACGCGAACGGCTTGCTTCGGGAAATGTCCTTATAGATTCGAGCTCGATAAAAGGTCGTTTCTGCGGAGAACGTCTCGCCCAATTCCAGCAGCGTTGCTTCGATTCGAGTCGGCGGCCAGTCTTCCGCCTTGGAGCGTGGGACTTCAATCTGTGCATTTGGCGATGGAATTTTTGTCAGTATGTCCTCAACGCCTTCATGCCACTCCTCCACAACAGAAGGTTCGTTGCGCTCGAAAAACCCTGCGTATTCCGGTTCATCCACATCGTGCTTCGGACTTAGCCCAGCCTTCAGGATCGAGATAGCCAGTTCATGCATTAGCCGGTCGGGTTTGGCGATGATGCGTTTGCTGAACACGTCCCAGTCGTCTTGGAGCAATTCCGAGATGAATTGTCCTCCCGGCATGTCACGAGAGCCGTATATGCGCGCCGCCTTCCGAAAGATCGGTCCTAAAGAAAGGAGGGAAACAAGATGGTATTTCCTCGAACCACACCAAGAACAAATGCCGCGCTGACCGTTTTCGCGTATCCACTGGCGCAGTTGCTTGTCACGGAAGCAGCCTTCGCAGGCGAAGTCTGATGGCGGTGGATTTCTCATTTAGGATCTTCGCCCAAGTTCTTTCGCGCACTGACCGCGCGGGTTGATTGGTTGGCTATGAGATTCATGCAGTTCGAGCCTCCTCACGTCGGCTGCTACGGATTGGAATGTTTTTCCACCTTCGCCTTCACCGCGGCATCCATTTTGATGAGCGGTGGCCAGGGGCATTTGAAGCCTTCGCCAGGGAGTTTCTTCGTCGTGTCCATCTCTTTTTCGTAGCATCCGATATGCGCCGGGTCACTTCATTTGTGGCGCTTGCCGCCCGCCGCCGCTACGCTCGGCGCATGGCGAAACGACCTGGCTTGCCGGTGGCCCTCACCATCGCCGGCTCGGACAGCGGCGGCGGCGCGGGCGCGCAGGCGGATTTGAAAACGTTCGCGGCGCTCGGCGTCCACGGCGCGAGTGTCATCACCTGTCTCACCGCGCAGAATCCCGACGGCGTGCGCGGCATCCAGCCGGCGTCCCCGGTGATGGTGAACCATCAACTCGCGGCGGTCTTCGCCGGGTTCCAGCCGCGCGCGGTGAAGACGGGAATGCTCCTGTCCGCCGAGATCATCCATGAGGTGGTGGTGTTCCTGAGCTTGATGAAACGGACGCCGCCGCTGGTGGTGGACCCGGTGATGGTGGCGACGAGCGGCGCGCGGTTGCTGGAACCGGAAGCAGTGGAGCTGTTGAAGCGGGAGTTGCTGCCGCTGGCAACGCTGCTCACGCCAAACATCCCGGAGGCGGAGGCGCTGACGGGTTTCGCCATCGCCGAGCCGGAGGATTTGCGGACGGTCGCGCGACTGTTGCACAATAACTTCGGCTGCGCGGTGCTTGTGAAGGGCGGGCATCTTGCGGACACGAAGAGCGCGGTGGACATCTTCTACGATGGCCGGACGGAGTTGCTGTTGAGCGCGCCCTTCATCCGGGGCGTGTCCACGCACGGGACGGGCTGCACTTACTCGGCGGCCATCGCGGCGCATCTGGCGCGCGGGTGCGATCTACCAACGGCGGTGACGCGGGGGAAGGAATTCATCACGCAGGCGATTGCGCGGAGCGTCCAGGCGGGGAGACATCCGGTGTTGAACTGGTTTTGGAGAAGGTGAACTTTCCCTCAACCTTCTACGCCTTCACCGTTTTCTTGCGCGGTTTCTTCGGCTTCGCCGCTTTGACGGGTTTCGCGTCGCCCCACAGGCCTTCGAGGTCGTAATGCTTCCGCACGTCCGCGCGCATGATGTGAACGATCACGTCGAAGAAATCCATCACCAGCCAGGCGCCGTGCAGGCTGCCGTCCACCGCGCGCGGCTTCAACCCGTGGTCCTCCCGCAGCTTGTCGGTGATCTCCTCCCAGATGGCGCGCAGATGCGGCTCGCTCGTGCCGGACGCGATGACGAAGTAATCCGTCACCGACGAGACGGCGCGCACGTCGAGCACGACGATGTTCTCGGCTTTCCGGTTGTCGGCCAGTTCGCGGCAAAGCAAAGCGAGTGTCTTTGAATCCATTGCGGGGAGAGTGGCGCAAGCGCACTCAGAGATAAAGCCGATTATTATGGATGGCCTCCGCCACTGCGGCGGGCACCAATCCCGCGACGGTCAACCCGGCTTTCACTCGCGCGCGAACTTGCGATGACGACACGCCCAGCGGAAAGCCCGTCAACGTGCGCAACCGGAACCCCGGCGGCGAAGCGGCGGGCGTCTGGCCCGGACGCGGAATCACCACGAACTCCACGAGCCGCGCGAGTTCCTCCGCCGCGCGCCACTTGGGCAGCAGTCCGATATGGTCCGCGCCGATGAGGTAGAACAATTCCGCTCCCGGAAAGCGCCGCGCGTAGTCGCGCACCGTATCAATCGTGAAGGACGTGCCGCCGCGCGCGATTTCCTGCGGGTCAATCTCGTAGTCACACCGTCCGGCCAGCGCCAGCCGCAGCAGGCGCAGCCGTTCGTTCGCGGGCGCGGGCGCGCTCTCCGGCTTGAAGGGCGACTGCGCGGCGGGGATGAAGAACAGCCGCGACAGAGCCAGTTCCTCGCACGCCGCTTGCGCCACGAGCAGGTGGCCGCAATGAACGGGATCGAAGGAACCGCCGAAGAGACCGAGGCGTTGGGGAGTAGTGGCCATGTGGATTTCCAATTCCAGATTCTCAGCAGCACCGGTTGATCCCATTGAACCTGCGCTCGGTCTCGGCGACGTACAGTCGCTGTTGTTTCTCCCGCTCTTCCGCCGCGCTCCGTTCGCCCAGCAAGTCCACCTTCACGACGGCGCAGGCGTGCTGCGGTTGCGCGCAGACGCACGCCGTCCGCTGGGCACGCGCCAGAGCGGCTTCGCCGGACAATTCCTTCGCCAGCGCCAGCCCCAGCGCGAACAGACTCAGCACCGCCAGCGGCTTGCCTTCCGCGACCGCGTAATCGGGCAGCCACACCGGCTCTGTCTCGCACAGCGTCGCCAGCCGTTTGCGCGCGAGCAGCAGTGTCCACTCGCGCACGCTCATCAGGACAATCAGCACCACCAGCGCAATGAAAGTGCCGGCGACCGCCGCATCGAGCAGGTTGTTGAAACGCAACGTGCGGTTGGTCGTGACGGCTTTCTGCGCGGCGGCGAGGACGCCGGCGTCGCCGGCGGCTTGCGCGGCCGTGACGGCGTCGCGGAGCGCGGGCAACTTCGCTTCGAGCACCCTGGCCTGCGCAAGAAACCCGATGCGCGGCTCCGGGTGAAAAATCTTCTGCAACCCCGCCGTCATCGTCACCGACAGCAGCCACACCAGCGGAATCAACGTCACCAACGCGAATGCCGGACGCCCGACCGCTGAGGATTTCTTTGCCGGCGGGACGAGTTGCATCTTCAAGATGATCGTCGTCGCCAGGCACAGCGCGATGGACGCGAGCAACTGGTTGGCGATGCCGAACAGTGGCCAGAGCGAGTTGATACCGCCGAGCAGATCACGCACGCCCTGGATCAGGAAGTAACCCCAGCCCGCGACGACGAGCACGCTGGCGAGGACGTTCGCCGGGACACTCTTCGTGTCGCCGAGCGGCTTCCACACGTTGCCCAGCACGTCCTGCAACAGGTAGCGCCCCACGCGCGTGCCGGCGTCGAGCGTCGTGAGGATGAACAGCGCCTCAAACATGATCGCGAAGTGATACCACAGGTCGAGCCAGCGACCGTGCGTGACCTTGGAAAAGATTTGCGCCATGCCCACGGCCAGCGTCGCCGCGCCGCCGGTGCGGCCGAACAAGGACTTCTCCCCGATCTCACCGGCGAGTTGGTCCATCTGTTCGACGCTCACCGTGAAGCCGGTGGCGTTGACCTTCGCCACCGTGTCAGCGGCGACGGCGGCGGGAGTCGCGCCCGCGCCCTTGACGTTCATGCTGAGATAGACGCCGGGGTCGAGCGTGCAGGCGGCGATGAGCGCCATGATCGCGACGAGCGATTCCAGGCACATCGCGCCGTAGCCAATGGGCCGCGCGTAGCCTTCGCGCGTGATGATCTTCGGAGTCACGCCGCTGGAGATGAGCGTGTGAAACCCGCTGATCGCCCCGCACGCGATGGTGATGAAGCAGAACGGAAAGAGCTTCCCCGCGAACACCAACCCGGAGCCATCCGTGAACTTGCTCACCGCCGGCATTTTCAAATCCGGCAGCACGAGAAACACGCCCACCACCAGCGCGAAGATGGTTCCGAGCTTCATGAACGTGCTCAGATAATCCCGCGGCGCCAGCAGCAGCCACACCGGCAGCACGCTCGCCGCCATTCCATAGAGAATGACCGCCCAAGCCAGTGACACGTCGCGCAGCGTGAAAATCTTCGCCAACCCCGCGTGCGCGTGGACGTATTGCCCGCCCCACACCGCCAGCAACAGCAGCACGACGCCGCACGCCGACACTTCCATCACCTTCCCCACGCGCCAGTAGCGGAGATAGCCGCCCATGAACATCGCGATGGGAATCGTCGCCGCCACGGTGAACACGCCCCACGGACTTTCCGCCAGCGCCTTCACCACCACGAGCGCCAACACCGCCAGCAGGATGATCATGATGGAGAGAATCGCCGCCAGTCCGATGACACCCGCCGTCTGGTTCAACTCCTCCCGCACCATCTGGCCGAGCGATTTGCCGTTGCGCCGCATCGAACAGAACAGGATGACGAAATCCTGCACCGCGCCGCCCAGCACCACGCCGATGAGAATCCACAGCGCGCCCGGCAAATAGCCGAACTGCGCCGCCAGCACCGGCCCCACCAGCGGCCCCGGCCCGGAGATGGCCGCGAAGTGATGGCCGAAGACGATCCACTTGTTCGTCTTCACGAAATCCTTGCCGTCTTCGCGGACCTCGCAAGGCGTGGCGCGGCGGTCATCCAGCGCGAGCACACGCGCGGCGATCCATTTCGAGTAAAAGCGGTAGCCGATGGCGTAGGAGCACAGCGCCGCGATCAGGATGTAAACGGAGTTCAGCGGTTCGCCCCGGTGCGTGGCCAGCGTGACGTACGCCCACGCGCCGAGGAGCGCGACGACGGCCCAGAGGATGGCGGACAGGATTTTTTTCATGCTTCGGCGCTGATGTGTGCGGAGTTTCTAAGGCAACCGCGGGCGCGGCGCAAACCGTTTAATCGCCCGCGCCGGACCGCGCTGATTTCACCGCATTGTCACCGCCCCGTCCTTGGTCCGACAAAGTCTGGTGGTTCACTCGTCGCACCGCAAAAGAATGCGGTGTCATAAAACAACCTGAAACATTCGGTATGCAGCGACTGAACCAAAACACCACCAACCAACCGTCACAACAAAACCTATGAGAATACTTCGTCACATCCTGATTGCAGTCATTGCCCTGGCGGCGTGCCTTCGCTTGCCGGCGCAACCACTCGTCAACCTCGGCCTCGTCGGCGTCGGGCGGCTCCCGGCGGATTCCTTCGACCAGCTCGGCGCAGGCATCGACACCCTCGGCGGCATCTTCTCCGGCATGTGGCTTGACCCAGCCACGCTCGTCCAGAACAGCGGCACCATCAGCGCCACGGTCTTCGGCCTGCCGGACCGTGGGTTCGGCGACGGCTTGCAGGATTATCATCCGCGCGTTCAGGCGCTGTCCGTCGCGATCACGCCCTACTACGGCCCCGGCCCGGTGGCGCAGAACCAGATCGCCTTCGCGAACACAGGGACGCTGCTGTTCACGCAGGGTGGAAACCTGTTCACCGGCGCGCTCCCCGATGACACCAACGTGCTCACTCATCCGCAAAGCCTCCCGACCGGAATCGGTCTTGGCAAATGGAGCCTCGATCCGGAAGGCATCGCTCCCGCGGCCGGCGGCTCCTGGTACATCAGCGATGAGTACGGGCCGTTCATCTATCGCTTCGATGCGATGGGCGTGCTGCAAAACATCCTGCCTCTGCCGGATGCCGTCATTCCCAGGGTTGGCACCAATTTCCCCCGGGCCATCAATTACCTGACGGGCGGCCTGTCCTCGGCGCTCGACTCCGGCCGGCACAACAACCGCGGCATGGAAGGCTTGAGCGTCACGCCGGATGGCAAGAGGCTCGTCGCC
>JANNEF010000334.1:0-19938 GCA_031378375.1 Verrucomicrobiota bacterium
CGCAGCCAGAGCAGATTGCCGTCGAGGTCGAGGCAGAGAAGGTCGTTCGAGGAGAACAGCGCGAAGAGGCGTTCGCCATCGCTCGTGGGCGTCGGCGCGGCCACGCAGGTTTTCTCGTGCGCCATGGTGCGGCCGGTGGCCCAGAACTGCCGTTCCCAGCGCTTCGTCCCGTCCTTCGCATTGAAGCAGATGACGTGCAGCCGATCCTGCTTCGGCCCGCTCGAACAGGTGACGAACACGCGATCGCCGATGACGATGGGGCTGCTCAGTCCGCGGCCCGGTAGATCCGCCGCCCAGGCGATGCTGTTCAAGCCGAGTTTCGCGGGCACGCCGGTGTCGGTGGAAAGGCCGTTCCCCTGCGGGCCGCGGAACTGCGGCCAGTCCGCCGCCACCGAATGAATCGAGCCGAGGAGAGCAAGGCCAAGGAACAATGGTTTCATGTGCGTGACAGGGTCGGGAGATTTCATGGCTTGGCGGAGGCGAGGGGCGTGCCGAGAATGTCGGTGACGCGCAGTTGGAATTCCCATTCGACGGTCCATTTTTCCTGCTGCGCGTTTTGACACATCTTCACGAGAATGGTGTTCTTGCCCGGCTTCAACTCGCCCGCCATCCGGTATTGATCGATCTCCATGCCGCGATGGTATTCGTCGCGGCCGAAGAGCAGCCGGCCGTTCAACCAGACTTTCCAGGCATTCTTGCAGCCGAGACGCAATTCGACGGGCCGCGCCTTGTCCGCGTGAAATTCGGTGTAAGCGTAACCCGCGACTTCCTTGAGCATGCCGCACGGCTTGTTGAGATTGACGAGGCCGTAGTCGCCCGCCGCCGTGTAATCCTGCCAGCGCACCCGGCCGGCCTTGCCGTCGTATTCGGCGGCGAGGTCGATCCGTTCCTCCGGCGGATACACCTTGTCATGCCCCGCGCCCCCGGTGCTGTCGAAGGGGCCGATGACTTTCCATTGTGTCACCCAACCGAACACGGTGGGCAACTCCACCGGGCGGCCGAGCTTCTTCAACTCCTTCGCGATGCTCTCCACCTGATCCACATCGCGGGCGGACTGGATGGCGGTTTGATATTTGGGAACGGCCTCGTTCGTCTTGCCGGCGGCCTGGAGCGCGGCGGCTTCGTCAGTGATCCGTTGGATGGCGTCGCGGCGCAGTTCGGTGCTCGGATCGTCGCGCAGGCCGGCGATCAGCCGACGCGCGGCGTCCGGATTCGACTGCGCAATCAGTTCGTAAGCGAGCCGGCGGGCGCGCGGATGATGTTTGGTGTCGCGCACGAACTTCTCCAGGCCGGCGGCCGGCAGTGCGCGCCCCGCCGCCAGTTCGCGTCCGGCGATCGCATCCACGGCGGCGCGCAGCCAGTTCACGGCGAGGTCATTGGCACCGTCCATGGCACCGAGAACGGTCAGGAGCGTGCCCGCGTCGCCCGCGCCAAGTTCCTTCCAGGCCCGGGTCGCTTCGGCGTTGCCACGCCCTTCCGGACCGACGGCACGAATGGTTTCAATCGAGGCTGCGAGTCGCGCGGACGACGCCGCTTCGCCCAGTCCCGCGCAGGACAAAACGGCCAACAACAAGAGGACGGTCAGTTTCATAATTGGAACAGCGAACGCCTTCATGTACCAGTCCACACCAGCGGGTGCAATCCCGGACCGCAGCCAATAACGGCTGCCAGTTCTGCCCGCGAGGCTTGTCACCGCCGCCGCCCCGTGGCTAACTCAACCGCCATGAGCAAACCGGCAAAATCCCAGTGGGACTTCGGCGAACTGTTCCCGCCGGCCGCCACCCGGCAGGTGTTCACCGTCAGCGAATTGACGGGCAAGGTGCGGCGACTGCTCGAACAACAGCTCGGCCAGGTGTGGGTCGGTGGCGAAATCACCAACCTGCGCGCGCAAAGTTCCGGCCACGTTTATTTCACACTCAAGGACGCCGCCGCGCAGATCAATTGTGTCCTCTTCCGCGGCGAAGCGGTGCCGCATCGCGAACTCCTGGCCGACGGTCAGAAGGTGATCCTCAAGGGCGACCTGACGGTTTACGAGCCACGCGGGCAGTATCAACTGCGCGTGACGGCGGTGGAGTTGCAGGGCGTCGGCGCGTTGCAGGTGGCATTCGAGCGGCTCAAGCAGAAGCTCGCGGCGGAAGGGTTGTTCGATGCGGCCCGCAAACGTCCGCTCCCGCGCTACCCGCAACGGCTTGGCCTGGTCACGTCGCCGACCGGCGCGGCGCTTCAGGATGTGTTGCACGTCGTGCGCCGCCGCCAGCCGGGCTTGGAAATCGTGCTCGCCCCGTGCCGCGTGCAGGGCGAGGGCGCGGCGGCGGAGATCGCCGGGGCGATCCGCCTGCTCAATGAGTTTAACGCCCGTGGCAGCCGGCGTGAGGAGGCTCCAATCTCGGAATTGGCAATCGGCAATCGTTCATCAGCGACAGGCAATCGTTCGTCGGCAATCGGCAATCGGCAATCGGCGATGGATCAAAGCCTCCTCTCGTCGGCTGCCACGGGGAATCGGATTGACCTCATTCTCGTCACGCGCGGCGGCGGCAGCCTGGAGGACTTGTGGGCGTTCAACGAGGAGGTGGTGGCCCGCGCAATCTTTGACTCGGCGCTGCCGGTGGTTTCCGCCGTGGGGCACGAGATTGATTTCACCATCAGCGATTTCGTCGCGGACGTTCGCGCCGCCACGCCCAGCGCCGCCGCCGAGATCATCACGGAGGACGCCTTCGCCAGCCGGCAGTTCATCGCGGACGCGGCGGTGCGACTGCGGCAGTTGGCGCGCTGGGGCATCGAGAGCCACCGTGAAAATTTTGCGCAACTGGCCGCACGGCTGGCGCGGGTGCATCCGCGCCGCCTGCTGGATGAACGGCGGCAATATCTGGACGACCTGCAAGGCGCGCTGGTGCGCTGTGCCCGGCAGGGCTGGCGCGAACAGCGGACGGCGTGGCTCAACCTGCAACAGCGGTTGTCGCGGGTGAAGCCGTCGGTGTTGCTGGCGCAGCGGCGACAGGAGTTGCGCGAGTTGAAACGCCGGCTCCACGATCAAGCACGACGCCAGGCCGAGGGGCGGCGGATTGTTTTTGCTTCACTAGAAGGCCGCCTGCGCCTGCTCTCGCCGGAGAATGTGCTGGCGCGCGGCTACTCCATCACGATGGACGCCGCAACAGGGAAGGTCATCCGCGCCGCCGGTGAAGTGCGGGCCGGGCAGGCGTTGAAAACGAAACTCAAGCGGGGCGAAGTGCGCAGCGTGGTGGAAGGCTGAAGGACGGCGCGGCGGCACCACGCCGCTCACGGATACACGACGCGGAAGAAATAGGGATTGGCCCGCGAGAAGTTGGTGAAGAGGAAGTTCGTGGTCGCGGAGAAGGCCGTGCCTTGCGTGGTCCAGGTATTCAAGGACTGGCTCCCCAGTACGGTGTAGGTGAGGTTGTTCACGCCCTGCCAGCGGAGGAGGCTCGCGGTTTGCATCACCAACAGCGGCTGCGGCACGGCGATGAAGTTCGTCACGCTGTAGGTCACGCGGAAGTCCTTTATCACGGCCATGTGCTGCATGCTTGGTGCGCCGGAGTCAGTGATCACCACAGGAGCGACTTCGCTCAACGGCGAGTAAACGCGCGAGTCGAACACCAGTCCGTTGTTGAACGTGCGCGAGCCGATGACGGTAGGCACGAGATTACTGGAGAGATTGAAGCTGGGCAGGACGTAATCGTAAGGTTTGCCCCGGGGCTCGTTCGTGTTGGGATTGGCGGTGGCGGTACCATCGTGTGGGATGGGCGCGTCGCTCAACCAGGTCTTGAACTTGGCCAGCGCCGTCTCGCCGCGGGTGTCGGTGTTCAAATCGCCCGCGACGACGATGAAGGCACCGGCGGGAAAATTGGACTGGATGAGCGCCGTGAGGTTGGTGGATTCAATCGCGCGCGAAGACGGGCCACCGCCGCTGTGGAGGTGGACGCTCACAACGTAGAGGTCGTTCGTGCCGGGCAAATCAATCCGCGCCCAAGCGAAGCCCCGGTCGGGCACCCGCACGTCGTCCCAAGTGTCGCTCTCGATGATGGGCCAGCGGCTGATGATGCCGTTGGGGATCGAGTAACCCGCACCGCTCTCGCGGAAGTAAACGAAGTTCGTGCCGAACGCGCCGTCAATCATCTCGCGAAAGGCGGCGGGGGTGTTGAGGCCGTTGGTGGTGACACTGGCGTAATTGAACTCCTGCACGGCGACGACGTCGGGCTTGAGCGCTTTGAAAATGTTGAGGCCGGGCGTTTCGTAGCGTTGGTTGTTGCCGGTGGTAGTGTTCGCCGCCATCACGCGGAAGGTGACGTTGGTCTGGGTGACCACCGGCGCTTGCGCGTGAACGGCCGGCACGATTGCGGAAAGGATCAGCACGCCGGCGGCGCGGAACAACATCTTAAGACAACAACGCATGTGAATTGAGTGCTTACCCGTATTCCACGGCGCGGCGGAAAGCAAGGAACGATGCGGTAAGAATGGGGACGGTGGTTGCGGCTCAGCGGCGCGGCGACCGCTTTCCCCCGCACCAATGCACTGTCGGGTGGTTGCAATCGCGCGCGGGTTCCTTTATTCCTTTCGCCGCTTATGGGCCTTACCAGCATCGTCAACATCCGCGAATTGTCAAAAGTGTACCGGCAGGGGGAGATCAATGTCACCGCGTTGAACAACATCTCGCTGGACATTCCGCAGGGCGAGTTCCTGGCGTTAATGGGGCCGAGCGGTTCCGGGAAGTCCACGCTGCTGCACATCATCGCGGGCATTGACCGGCCCACCAGCGGCGCCTGTCTGGTGCAGGACATTGACCTGACGAAGCTGAACGAGTCGGCGCTGGCGGACTGGCGGAACCAGAACGTCGGGTTCGTGTTTCAGACGTTTAATCTCATCCCGGTGCTGACGGCGTTCGAGAATGTCGAACTGCCGCTGTTGCTCACGCGGCTGAACGGCAAACAGCGTCGCGCGCAGGTGAACACCGCGCTCGAGCTTGTTGGCCTGTCCGACCGCGCCAAGCATCTGCCCAAGCAATTGTCCGGCGGCCAGGAACAGCGCGTGGCCATCGCCCGCGCGCTGGTCACGGACCCGGTGCTCATCGTGGCCGACGAACCGACGGGCAATCTCGACTCGCACTCCGCGCAGGAGGTGCTGACGATTCTCCAGTCCCTGAGCCAGAAGATTGGCAAGACGGTGATCGTGGTGACGCATGATCCGAAGGCGGCGGCCTACGGCTCGCGGACCATTCACCTGGAGAAGGGAGAGTTGATGCCCGAGTAAGTAACCAGTGAGGCAGTAATCAGTGAATCAGTAATTGGCAAGGCGCGACGCCGTTTCACCCGCACTGGTTTACTGATTACTGACTCACTGATTACTTTCCACCAACATGACCACCGGCACGTTCATTTTGAAAAACGCCTTCCGCAACAAGCGGCGGGCGACGCTTTCCATCATGAGTGTGGCTGTCAGTTTGTTTCTGCTCGTCACGCTCCAGGTCGCGTTGCGCGAAATGACGGTCCCGCCCGAGGACGTCGGGTCCGCGTTGCGCGTCATCGTTCGGAGCAAAGTCTCCATCGCCAATCTCCTGCCCGCGCGCCAACGGCCGATCATTGAGCGGATTCCGGGGGTCGAGGCGGTTTCGCCGTTCTCCTGGTTCGGCGGCAAGTTCAAAGGCGACGAGGAGATGATGTTCGCCCAATTCGCCGTCGATCCCAAACAGATGCCGATCCTCAGCCCGGATTTTCACGTCACGCCGGCCGAATACCAGTCGTGGGTCAGCAACCGCAACTCCGCCATCGTCGGCCGGCTCACCGCCGAGAAACGTGGCCTCAAGCTCGGCGACCGTTTCACCCTTTCCAGCATCATCTATCCCTGCACGCTCGAACTCACCGTCGCGGGCATCTACGCCGGCACCACGGATGATCGGAACATGCTCTTTCATCACAAGTATCTCGACGAGGCGGGCGGGGCGGACGGTCAGGTCGGGACCTGGTGGGTGAAGGTGCGCTCGATTGACGAGATGCAGCGCGTGACCGACGCGATCAACAAGACGTTTGAGAATACTTCGGCTGAAGTGCGCGCCGAGACGGAGCGGGCGTTCGCCCTCAGTTTCATTTCCATGATGGGCGACATCACGGTGTTCATCGGTTGGATCTGTTTTGCCGTCGGGCTGGCGCTGCTCTTCGTGACGGCGAGCACGATGAGCATGGCCATTCGGGAGAGGATGCGGGAGCTGGCCATTCTCAAGGCGGTGGGCTTTCGCCTGCGCGAACTGCTGGGATTCATCCTGGCGGAAAGTTTCGGGCTGGCCGCGATGGGGGCGCTCGTTGGCATCGGTGGCGCGTGGCTGCTCTACACCCACACCCGCACCGCCAGTTACGCCATTGGCTTCGTCTCAGTCGGCCTGCTGTTGTGGGCTGTGCTGCTGGGCTGGCGACGGCATTTCCTCGCCGCCGCCTTGGCGCTGCTGGGCGGCGGGTTCTTCGGCAACATCGCGTTCTACGTCTTCACCAACGACACCATCTACAAGCTGACGCAGGGATTTCTCCTGACGCTCGACGTGACGCCAAAGATTATCGGCATCGCCGCGACCGTCGCGGCCGCCCTGGGCATTCTCGCGTGCGTCGCCCCGGCCTGGACCGTCGCGCGTCTGAGCGTGGTAAAGGGATTGAAGACGCTGGATTAATCGCATGGCCCTTCCCGTCACCTACAATGTCCGCAACGTCTTCGTCCGCTGGCGCACGACGGGGTTCACCGTGCTCGGCGTCACGCTGGTCGTCGCCGTGTATGTGCTGCTTCAGTCAATGGCCGCAGGCATCCAGCAATCCAGCGGCAACACCGGCGACCCGCGCAACATCATGATCGTCCGCAAGGGTTCAACCGCCGAATCCAGCAGCCAGGTCACGCGCGAACAGTTCCGGCTCCTGCCTTACCTGCCGGAAATCGCCCGCGACGCGCAGGACCGCCCGCTGGTCTCCGCCGACGTCATCGTCCTCATCTCGCTGCCGCGACGCGATGGCAACGGTGAAGCGAATGTCGTCATGCGCGGCATTTCGCCAATCGGGATGGAGCTGCGCCCGCAAGTGAAGCTCGCGCAAGGACGCTGGTTCACCCCCGGCAAACGTGAACTCGTGGTCAGCAGTCGCATGGGGGGACGCTTCGCGAACTTTGGCCTTGGCCAGTCCTTCAGAACTGGCGGCAAGGAACTGACCGTCGTCGGCTGGTTCGACGGCGGCGGCAGCGCGTTCGACTCCGAGATCTGGATGGATACCGATGAAGCGCGCTCGATCTTTGACCGGGAGAACTACTCGAGCGTGCTCGTGCGGCTGGCTGACGGTGCGTCCGCTGCGAGTCTTACCAATCATGTCGAGACCGACAAACGCCTCGGATTGCGCGCCGAGCCGGAGGTCGCCTACTACGCCGCGCAGACCAAGTCCGCCTCGCTCTTCGTCTTCCTCGGAAATTTCCTGGCCGTCGCCATGTCCATTGGCGCCGTCTTCGCCGCGATGAACACCATGTACGCCAGCGTCGGCGCGCGCACGCGGGAGATCGGCACCCTGCGCGTGCTGGGCTACCGGCGGCGCGCGATCCTGTTCGGCTTCATCATCGAAGGGGCGTTCCTCTCGCTCATTGGCGGCGTGCTCGGCTGCGTGGCGGCGTGGGCGCTGCACCTGCATTTCGGCACCACGGCCACGATGAGCTTCGAGAGTTTCAGTGAGATGATGTTTCGCTTCCGCATCACGCCGGCGCTGGTGATCAAGGGTCTCATCTTCTCGGTCATCGTCGGAGTGATGGGCAGCCTGCTGCCGGCGGTGCGGGCGTCGCGCCTGCCGGTGATCGCCGCGTTGAAGTCGGTTTGATGGCGTGACCGGGGGCTTTTCATCGGATCATCGGCCCGGTGGAATTGATTATCGTCTTGCCGGAGTTTTTGGCGGGTGCCATGCTTTCATAGGCCGATAAGTCGGTTCAGAACATGTGAGTCGCTATGCTTAATATCACTGGCAATGGTTCCATCACCACTTGCGACGGCATCACGCGCCGTGATTTCCTGCAAGTCGGGGCGCTCGGCGCGCTCGGATTGACGATGTCCAAGTTCGCGCGGCTGCAAGCCCTCGGCGCGGTGGACACCAGGCAGAGCGACAAGGCGTGCATCATGATCTTCAACCTCGGCGCGCCCAGCCAGCTCGACACCTGGGACATGAAGCCCGACGCGCCCAGCGAGATACGCGGCCCGTTCAAGCCGATCAAGACGAACAATCCCGACATTCAGATATCCGAAATCTTCCCGCTGCACGCGAAGCTGGCGGACAAGTTTTCGCTGGTGCGAACCTGTTACCACACGGCGGCGGCGGTGCATGACACCGGCCATCAGATGATGCAGACGGGGCGGCTGTTCACCGGCGGCATCAACCCGCCGCACGCCGGCTGCGCGCTGGAGTTTCTGCGCGGACGCAAGACTGAATTGCCCGCGCACGTCATCCTGCCGGAGCCGATGGGGCCAACGGGCGGCAACCTGCCGCACGGTCAGGACGCCGGTTTCCTGGGCAAGACGTTTGATCCCTTCGTGCTCAACGCCGATCCGGCGACCAAGGATTTCAAAGTGCCCGACCTCCTGCCGCCGAAGGAAATCGGCGAAGTCCGTCTGCAACGGCGGCGCGATCTGCGCGCGGTGGTGGATGACGCGGTGAAGAATTTTGAAGCGAGCGAAAGCGCGAAGTTGATGGATGCCAACTTCGCCAACGCCTATCGGTTGATGACGAGCGTGAAGGCGCGTGAAGCATTCGACCTCACGCGCGAGCCGGAGAAGGTGCGCGAGCGTTACGGCATGACGCGCTTCGGGCAGTGTTGTTTGCTGGCGCGGCGGCTCGTGGAGGCGGGCGTGCGGTTCGTGACGATCAACACCTTCCTGACCGTGTTCGACGAGATCACCTGGGACATCCACGGCTCGAAGCCGTTCACCAGCATCGCCGGCATGAAGGACATCGTTGCGCCCATGTATGACCAGGGTTACAGCGCGCTCCTCGAAGACCTCGCGCAGCGCGGCCTGCTCGACAACACGATGGTCTGCAACCTCGCCGAGTTCGGCCGCACGCCCCGCATCAATCCGGCCGGCGGACGCGATCACTGGCCGCAATGCTGGACGGTTTACTTCGCGGGCGGCGGCGTCAAAGGCGGGCGCGTGGTGGGCAAGAGCGACGAGATCGGCGGCTATCCGGCGGAGCGTCCGGTGAAGCCGTCCGAGATCGCCGCGACGATTTACCACAGCCTCGGCCTGGACCTGGAGGCGCATTTGCCAGGGCCAAACGGGCGTCCCTTCCCGCTGGTGGACTTCGGTACACAGCCGATCCGGGAGTTGTTTTGATGCCCGCGAAAAACGCGAAAGGACGCGAAAGGAAACGAACGAATGAGTGACAAGGAACTCATCTACAAAGACGAGAGTTACGCTATCATCGGGGCTTGCTTCAATGTGTACAAGGACAAGGGCTGTGGATTCCTCGAACCGGTGTACCAAGAGTGCATGGAGATCGAATTGACGTTCCAAAAGATTCCTTTCGTCGCCAAACCCAAGCTGCCTCTCGCCTATCGCGGTCAGCCGCTCAGGCAACATTACGAACCGGATTTAGTCTGCTACGGGAAAATCATCGTCGAACTAAAAGCGGTCTCTCAACTCGTTGACGAGCATCGTGCGCAGGTGATCAACTATTTGAAAGCCACCGGCCACAAGCTCGGATTGTTGGTCAACTTCGGCCACTACCCCCGGCTCGAATACGAACGTCTCGCCAACACCCGCGAACTCGTTGCGGATGCGAACATCCTCCATGAGCCTTTTTCCCTTTAGCGTCCTTCCGCGTGTTTCGCGGGTAATCCTCTTGGTGTTTGCGGGCACGCCGGGACTCTTTGCTGATTCTCCGGCAGTTTGGTCCTTTCGCAATCACGTCCAGCCGGTGCTCGCCAAGGCGGGCTGCAGTTCCGGCGCGTGTCACGGGGCGGCGGCGGGGCAGGGCGGTTTCAAGCTCTCGTTGCGCGGTTACGACGATGATGCGGACTACCGTGCCATCACGCGCCACGCGCTCGGCCGCCGCATCGTGCCGAGCGATCCGGGCCGCAGTCTGCTGCTGCTCAAACCGACCGGTGCCGTCCCGCACAAGGGCGGGCAGCGGTTTGACACGGACTCGCTGGAATACAAAATCATCGCCGAGTGGATCGCCACCGGCACGCCTCCGCCGAAGGATGGCGACGCGCGCATCCAACGGCTCGAGATTCTTCCCGACCACGTCATCCTTCAGCCCGGCTCCAATCAGCAGTTCACCGTGCGCGCGCACTTCTCCGACGGGCGGGTCCAGGAAGTCACCCGCTGGGTCAAATACACCGACGCCAACGCCGCCGTCACGCAGGTGGACGAACATGGCAAAGTCAAGGTGCTCGGCCACGGCGAAGGCGCAGTCACCGCGTGGTATCTCAGCCGCATCGCCATCGCCACCGTGACGGCGCCTTACACAAACCGGATTGCGCCGGAAGTTTTCGCGAAGGCGGGGAGGCGCAACTTCATTGACGAACTCGCGCTGGAAAAACTGCGCGACTTGAACCTGCCGCCCTCGCCGCGTTGTGCGGATGCCGAGTTTGTCCGGCGCGCGTTTCTCGACACCATCGGTGTGCTGCCAACCGCGACGGAGGCGCGCGAGTTCATCGCCGGCACTTCGCCGGACAAGCGCGACCGGCTGATTGCCTCGCTCCTCGCCCGTCCCGAGTTTGTGGATTACTGGACCTACAAGTGGAGCGATCTCCTGCTCGTGAACAGCGAAAAACTCCGCCCGGTGACGATGTGGAGTTACCATCACTGGATTCGCAACCACGTCGCCGCGAACACGCCGTGGGACCAGTTCGCCCGTGCGCTCGTCACCGCGCGAGGCAGTTCGCTGGTGAACGGCGCGGCCAACTTCTACACGCTCCACGACGATCCGACCGCGATGGCCGAGACGACTTCGCAAGCGTTCCTCGGCATGTCCGTCAACTGCGCCAAGTGCCACAACCACCCGATGGAGAAGTGGACCAATGACGAATACTTCGGCTTCGCCAATCTCTTCGCGCGCGTCCGCGCCAAGAGCGGGCCGGTCGAGGGCGAGCGCGTCATCTTCGCCGCCGCTTCCGGCGATCTGCCGCAACCCCGGACGGGCCGTCCGCAGCCGCCGCGCCCGCTGGATGGGCGGCCGATGGCGCTGGACGATCCGGGCGACCGCCGCGAGGTGCTGGCCGAATGGCTGACCGCGCGCGAGAACCCCTATTTCAGCCGCGCCATCGTCAATCGCATTTGGAAAAACTTTTTTGGCGTGGCGCTCGTCGAGAACGTGGATGACCTGCGCCTGACCAATCCGGCCAGCAACGAGAAACTTCTCAGCGCCGCCGCCAAATTTCTGGCGGACGAGAAGTTTGATCTCAAGGCGTTGATGCGCGCGATTCTCCGATCCGAGACCTACCAGCGTTCCAGCCAGTCGCTCCCGGAGAACGCGGCGGATCAGCGGTTCTATTCGCGCTACTTTCCCCGGCGGTTGATGGCCGAGGTGCTGCTCGACGCCTACTCGCAAGTGACCGGCGTCCCCACCGAGTTCCAGGTGGATCTGCGCAACCAGAACCGTGGCCTCGGTGACAAATACCCGCTCGGCCTGCGCGCGGTTCAACTTCCGGACACGAAGACCCTCTCCTATTTTCTGAAAACCTTTGGCCGCCCGGAGCGCGAAAAGACCTGCGAGTGCGAGCGCACCTCCGAGCCGAGCATGGGCCAGGCGTTGCACATCGCCAACGGCGACACGTTGAACAAGAAACTCTCCGCCGCCGGCAATGGCGTTGAAAAGTTGATCGCTGACAAGCCTGCGGACGAGAAGCTGATTGAGGAAGCGTATCTGAGTTCGCTCTCCCGTTTCCCAACCGCCGGTGAAAAAGAGAAACTCCTGGCCGCGCTCGCCGAGGCGAAGGCCACCGAGCGCCGTGCGGCGGTGGAAGACATGTATTGGGCCATCCTCAGCAGCAGGGAATTTTTGTTCAACCATTGAACCGGATCACTGAGATGAACAAAAAAACACGAAACTGCGAATTTTGTCAGCGCGGGTCAGGATGCCCCGAAGGGGCAAGGGAAAATAGCCGGGGGCAAGCGAGTCCGCGAGCGCAGCCCCCGGATCGGCGTCAGGATGGTCGTGCGCCCCAGAGGGGCGCGGGAGGCTGAGATGGGTTCCACCTACGCCAGCCTTTACTTCCACCTCGTTTGGGGCACCAAAGAACGTCGCAACCTGATTGCTCCCGAATGGGAATCCCGCCTCCACGCCTGGCTGGGAGGCGCGATTCGTCAGCTCGGCACTGTCGCGGACACAATCAACGGGATGGCGGATCACGTTCACCTGTTGGTGAGCCTGCGACCGAAACATTCCGTGGCTGATGTTGCTCGCGACATCAAAGGCGGTTCCTCGGAATGGATTCACACAGAACTCCACGCGCCGCTATTCGGCTGGCAGGACGGTTATTTCGCCGTCACGGTTAGTCCGACGCAATTGGATCCGGTGCGGCGCTACATTCAGAACCAAAAGGAGCATCACAGCCGAATCTCATGGGAAGAGGAGTTAAAGAGTCTGCTTGAGAAAGCCGGAATCAAATATGATCCCAAATACGTCTGCTGAGTCGTCAAAGACTCCCGCGCCCCTTCGGGGCGCAATTCGTTTTGCACGCCTTACCGGGGGCCGCGCTCGCAGGCTCGCTTGCCCCCGGCTATTTTGCTGCGTCCCTTCGGGACGCTCCGCCCATCGATTCGGCCGCGCCATCTGCATGTTCATGGCTTTGTTGTTTCTTCTTACTGGCGCCACCTTCGCCGCGACCAACGACTACGCCGCGATCGAAGCCATCTTCGTGCGGCACTGCCTGGATTGTCACAGCGCGGTGGAACCGGAGGGCAAGCTGGTGCTGGAAAGCTTCGAGACGTTGATGAAAGGCGGCGACCTTGGCGCGGCGCTTGTTCCCGGCAAGAGCGCCGAGAGCCTGCTTGTCCGGATGGCCGAGGGAAGTTTTGAAAAGGATGGCAAAAAGAAAATCATGCCGCCGGGCAAACGCAAAAAACTCCAGCCCGATGAAATCGCCACGCTCAAAGTCTGGATTGACGCCGGCGCCCCTGCGCCCAAGGATCCGGCCAAACCCGCCATCCGCGAACTCGTCACGCCCAAGATTGCTCCCACCGCGCCACCGCGCCGCGCGATCAACGCGCTCGCCTACGCGCCGGACGCGAAACTCCTCGCGGTCGCGCGCCACGGGGAGGTGGAACTGCGCTCGATGGAGAGCCGCGCCGTTGTCCGCACGCTCACCGGCCATCGCGGCAGCGTGAACGCGGTTGCCTTCTCCAAGGATGGCAAGACGCTCGCGGCGGCGGCGGGCGAGCCGGCGCTGTTTGGCGAGGCGCGGTTGTGGAATGTCGAGGATGGCAAGTTGCTTCGCGTCATCGAAGGCCACCGCGACGCGCTTTACTCGGTTGCGCTCTCTCCGGACGGAAAAATTCTGGCTACCGGCAGCTATGATCAGAAGGTCAAGCTGTGGGACGTTCTCACCGGTGATTTGGTGCAGACTTTTTCTGCGCACAACGGCGCCATCTTTGATATCGCGTTCCGGCCCGACGGAAAAATTCTGGCCACCGCCAGCGGCGACCGCACCGTGAAGCTCTGGGAAGTGGCGACGGGCAAACGCCTGGACACGCTCTCGCAGTCGCTCAAGGAGCTGTACGCCCTGGCGTGGAGTCCCGACGGGAAGCGCCTCGTCACCGCGGGCGTGGATAACCGCATCCGCGTTTACGACATCAGCGCCAGCCCTTCCGAATCCACCGACGTGCTGGTGCTGTCCAAGTTCGCGCACGAAGGGCCGATTCTGAACCTCGTCTTCTCCGCCGACGGCAAGACGCTGCTTTCCTCCGCTGAGGACGGTTCGGTGAAATTGTGGGATGCCGCGACCGTGACGGAAAAACTGCTGTTCCCGCCGCAGCCCGATCTCGCGCCGGCGCTGGCGTTCGTCTCCGGTGACAAGGCCGTTGCGGTGGGGCGGCTGGATGGCACGCTGGAAATTTACGATGCGACGAGCGGCAAGCCCGCCCCGCCGCCCGCGCCGGAGGTGCTTTCCGCCGAGCCGCGCGGATTCCAGCGCGGCACGACGGCGAAGATCAAGTTCATCGGCAGAAACCTGGCGGGCGTGACCAAACTGGCACTGGACAACCCGAAGTTCTCTGGCGGCGTGATGCGCGAGCCTGCGCCCAAGCCCGATGAGGTCTGGGTTCAACTCACTGCCGCGCCGGATTTGCCGCGCGGCGCGTATGAGTTCTTCGTCGCGGGCGACGCCGGGAAGAGTGGCACGATCAAATTATATCTCGACGATCTGCCGCAGGTCAGCGAGGCCGCCGCGACCAACGCCGTCGCGTTGCCGGCGAGCTTCTGGGGCGCAATTGAGAAGGCGGGCGATGTGGATGAATTCACCTTTGACGCCAAATCCGGGCAGTTGCTGGTGTTCGATCTCGCCGTGAAGAGCCTTGGCTCCAAGCTCGCCAATCCGTTCCTCACGTTGCTCGACGCGCGCGGGGCCGTGCTCGCGAGTGAGAGCGGTTTCGACGGCGCCGACCGCCATCTGGCGTTCAAAGTTCCGGCGGATGGCCGCTACACCGCGCGCGTGGCGGATCAGATGCTCGGCGCGTCGAAGGAGCATTTCTACCGGCTGTCAGCGGGAGTGCTGCCGTTTGTGACGGGGTTCTTTCCGTTGAGCGTGGGCACCAACACGGAGGTGGATTTGCAACTCGCCGGTTACAATCTGGCGGCGCCCGGCACCATTCGCGTGAAGGCGGGTGCGGCGGGCGGCGTGGATGTGCGGTTGGACCCGGATAAGTTCCGCACGCATCGCGAGATCAAGGTGCTCGTGAACGACGGCCCGGAACTGGTCGAGACGGAGCCAAACGAGCAACCGTCGCAGGCGACAAAGATTACAGTGCCCGGCGCGGTGAACGGGCGAATCTGGGGTGGTGGGAAATCGTCTTCCGACGTGGACCTCTTCCGCTTCGACGCGAAGGCCAGCCAGACGTGGATAATCGAGACAGAGGCGGCGCGGCGCGGCTGGCCCACCGACACCCGGGTCGAGGTGTTGCACGCCGATGGCAAACCGGTCGAGCGCCTGCAACTGCAAGCCGTGCGCAACTCCGCCGTGACCTTTCGCAGTTTCGGCTCGGAAAGCTCCGAGGCTCGCGTGGAGAACTGGGAGGAGATGGAGTTGAATGAACTGCTCTATTTTGAAGGCGAGGTCGTGAAGATTTTTCGGATGCCGCAGGGGCCGGACTCCGGCTTCGTGTTTTACAACGCCTCGGGCAAGCGCCGCACCTGGTTCGACACCAGCCCCACGGCGCATGCGCTGGATTCGCCCTGTTACATCGTCGAGCCGCATCCGCCCGGAGCGAAGCTTGTGGCCAACGGGCTGCCGGTGTTCCCGCTCCACTACGTGAACGACGACGACGCTGAGCGCAAGCTGGGCGTGGATTCCAGCCTGCGCTTCACCGCGCCGGCGGACGCCGCTTATCTCATCCGCGTCACCGACACGCGCGGTCACGGGGGCGACACTTACGCTTACCGTCTCGTGGTGCGCGAGGCGCGGCCGGATTTCAAGGTGACGCTCAACGGCGCGAATCCGGTGGTTGGCGCCGGGAGCGGTCAGAGTTTTTCCGTCACCGTGGATCGGCTGGATGGCTTCGACGGAGAAGTCAAAGTGGAGATTACGGGCCTGCCGCCGGGTTTCGCCGCCTCGACGCCGCTGGTCATCCAAGCTGGCCACAGCGCGGCGCAAGGCACGCTCACCGCTGCGTTCGACGCGCCGCCGCTCAATGAGACCAACGCCGCCGCAACCAAAGTCACCGCGACCGCAATGGTAGGCGGGAAATTGGTGACGCAGGAAGTGAACAACTTCGGGAAGATCAAACTCGGCGACAAGCCGAAGCTCTTCGTGGCGTTGGAACCTTACACGGAGTCCGCCACCAACCAGTTCGACCCGGCGACTGCCGTCGTCACGCCGCTGGAGATCACCATCGCGCCCGGCCAGATGATTCCCGCGTGGCTGAAGGTGAATCGCAACGGTCACAAGGATCTCATCACCTTCACCGTCGAGAACCTCCCGCACGGCGTCATCGTGGACAACATCGGGCTGAACGGCGTGCTGATTCCCAAGGGAGACGACGACCGGCAGATTTTCCTGACCGCTGCGAAGTGGGTGCCGGAGCAGGATCGGCTGTGCTACGCCATCGAAAACCAGGCCGGCAAACAAACCTCATGGCCGGTGATGCTGCATGTGCGCAAGCCCGGAGCGAAAGTGGCGGCGAGCGGGAAGTAGGCGGAGCCTGGGGCTGGCCCGCGCGTCTGTGGTTGCGGCTTCGCCGCGCCGGGCAAATCAATTTCATCGTCTGCCCGTTGCGCCAGCGAACCAGACATTGCAGGATGGCTCAATCCCAAACGCCGGAGCGAACCGACGCCCCTCCGCGCCGGGATGTCCCTGCCGCAGCGGCCAGTCGGCTGGGCGAATTGAAACGGGAGTACGACCGATGCACCGAAACCTGGTTGAAAAAGCAAGGACTTATCCCCCTTACGCCATCACGCCCCGAGCGTTTCCATCTGCATCCGACCGAGCTTTTCCGGGGAGACCCGTTTGGAGAGATAAAGCATTTCAATTCCCACCACTTTGCCGTCGGCATTGTAATCGAGAATGACGCCGGGCGAAATCTCCTCGCTTTCGGCGGCGGGGGCTTCGTCCAAATCGAGATAAAGCGCGTCGGCTTGGCGATCAATCGTCAGTTTCATAATTTGCCTTTCAGCTTGCGGTCCAGATGCGCGGTGATGACCCGCCTCGGCTCATCTTTCGACACGATAACCCGCAGAACACGGTTGGCAAGCTCCGGGAGCGCCGCCAGCCGGTGTTCCAACGTCGGATCCACCGCGTCCGGCTCAATGCGCGACGGATGGCCGACCACCCGCTCAATCCATTCTTCGCGCAATTCTCGTTTTGCTAGCCGCCGCAATGCGTGTTCTGTGTAAATCAATTTCATGGTCTGCCCGTTCCGCCAGCGAACCAGACATTTCAGGATGGCTCAATCCAAAACGCCGGAGCGAACCGGCGCCCTTACGCGCCGCGATGTCCCTGCCGCAGTGGCCAGCCGGCTGGGCGAATTGAAACGGGAGAACGACCGAGGCACAACTTCGAGTTGACTGCCAATGAAGTCAGGCGCAGCCTCGAGTCCATGAAGCCGCCAGTGTCAAAAGTATGGACTGAACCCTTTATGGCGAGTAAGGAGAAGGTAAGCGCGTAAGAAATTATGGTTGTTAGCATGGCATGTCCAAGCTGCGGAGGTCAAAGCACCGAATATGACCTCAACAAATGGACGTGCCTTCATTGCGGCAACAAGTTTGTCTTTGTTCCGCCATCCTCGCCGCAAACACAGAATTATGTGCAGAACACGGTCAACGTAGTTGGCCAGCCCAATTACGAATTGGATGTAGGGAATGCGAAGCCAGCGAAGCCGATAATCAAGACTCGGTACGAGCATTCGCCCGATGAGTTTGAGACTCTGTTACCCTCACTTGTCGAGAATCGGAAAACATATGTCGAACATTGCGAAAGTGGACGTAAGCACAAAAACTCCAGCCAAATGGAAAAGACGTTTTGGCTACTCTTGGTTATTTTGTTCAGCTTTTTAACTATTGTGGGTGTGGTGACAATATCTTGGCTGATGCTTCTTTGCATTCCACCCGCATTGTTCAGCCTGATTATTTATTTTCTGAGTTGGGAACAAACAAACGAAATGAGTTCAAATCTTAAAGAAAATGAATTGGGACTGCAATTCATCGAACGACAGTTGGCAGACCAAGAACAAAGAAAGTGTGAAAAGATTATCGTAGGCTATCAACCGGTGTGTCCATACTGCATGGAGAAGATTACTGTGACGTCCGTAGGTCTTACTCATTGCCTGAAATGTGGCAAACAATTTCATTATTCAAATGAGTGTTCATATCCGCTTAAGCTTAGGTAAAAAACAAAACTATTGAATTTATGGCAAAGAAAGTTCGAAGTTGATGCCGGAGAGGACGGTTGGCTGAAAGGTGAGGAGTTGAGAGTTATGTCGGTAGCGCGACCGGCGCAGGGCGGGGACGCGGTCGAAGTCGGTGTCGTTGGAGACGATGGGCACGCCGTAGTAGCGGGCGGTGCCGGCCAGCCAGGTGTCGTTCTCGCCCAGGCGCATGCCCACGCCAATCAGGTGCCGGTCCACTGCGGCGGCAGCCAGGGCCACTTCGGTGAAAAGGTTCACGCGGCGGAAGCGGGAGACCAGACGCCGGGCGGCCTCATGGGTGTTCATGCCGGCGGCCAGTTCGCCAATGGAAACGGTGGAAACCAGCACGGGGGCGGAACGGCGCGAGCCGAGAAAACGCCGGGCCGGGCCGGCGACGCCAGCATCGAGTTCGCGCTCCAATTCGATGAGGAATTGGGTGTCAAGCAGCATGGCGGGCGGGGCGTTTGGAGCGGCGCTTGCGTCCGCGCTCGACGGCTTTCATGCGTTCCTCGTGGACGAGATCTTTGCCCTGAAACTCGCGCTCCAGCATGTCGAGCAACTCACCGGCGGTGCGGGCCGGCGGTTCCGGCGCTTCGCGGAGGATCACTGCGGAAAAACTTTCGTTGCGCTGTTTGAGCTTCTTTAGCCGGGCGTGGGCCTCGGCGCTGAGAGTGATCGTATTGGATGGCATACAAGCGAACGATACACGAGGCGCGTTCCGTCTCAAGTCCAAAGGCGGTCCCTTTTCCGTGACAGATCACTCCCCGTCAGGGGAGGCGATCCTCAGAAGAGGGCAAGGGTGAGGGCGGACAAACTATTCATCGCCTTCGGCACCGTTCATTCACAACCAGGTCATGGTCCGTGCGGACAACGGTCATGGATTTCAAAATCAGATCGTGGTTGCCGCCGGCAACGGTCGCGAATTTCAAAACTAGATCCTGTTTGACGGCAACCGTGTCCTGATTTTAGACAGTCCGTGTCTTGGGATTCCAATTGTGGGACACTTGGACGGGTGGATTTGTCCGGGAAAACAGAGGAGAAGACCACGGATAGCGCGGATGACACGGATGGGAAGCCGTCTTTGGCCGGCCATCGGGGCTGACTAGTTTCTCAAAGTGGCGGCGGAACACGCTCACTATCCGTGTCATCCGCGCCATCCGTGGTTTCAACTTCCGAATCCGGTGTGAATCGTTCGGGCCGGGAATTGGCGGAAGTTTTATGAGAGGGGTTGCGCCCGGGGTTTCGCTGGCACGGGAGTCGCTATGCTTCACCGTATGATGAATGACTACGAAACATATTTCAAAAACGGTCAGAAAATTTTGCGCGGCCTGACTTCGCTCGGCGTCACGCTCGGCCTGCGGTATGTCACCAAGGCCATCTATGAGCCGGTCTTTTTGGACGCCAAGGACAAGACGGCGGTGTTCGCCCAGGCCCGTCAGGCCAAGACTGACGCCTACATCGCGCTGCGCGAACAGCGCGGGGCGGCGTCGGAATATTTGCGCGACGTGCGCAATCATCTCACCGGCCCGCTGGGGGACACCTGGTCCGCGCAGTGGGCGCCGCTGGGCTTCATCAATGGTACGCTCCAGTTGCCCCGCACGGACGCGGGCCGCTGCCAGATGCTCGCCAAGGTGCAGGCGTATTTCGGCGATCATCCCGAGCACGAGAACGCGGCCGAGGAATACACCGCCGCCCAGGCGGAGGCGCTCTGCGGGCCGATGACCGCCGCGTTCAACGCGGTGGATGATTGCAAGTTCGACGCGCGCACCAAACGCGACGCGCGCGCCGCCGCCATCAAACTGCTGGACAAGAAAATCAGCAGCTTGCGCAAGGAACTGGAGAACGTGCTCGACCCGGCGGACCCG
>JANNEF010000336.1:0-10751 GCA_031378375.1 Verrucomicrobiota bacterium
CGGGTCCGCCGGGTCGAGCACGTTCTCCAGTTCCTTGCGCAAGCTGCTGATTTTCTTGTCCAGCAGTTTGATGGCGGCGGCGCGCGCGTCGCGTTTGGTGCGCGCGTCGAACTTGCAATCATCCACCGCGTTGAACGCGGCCGTCATCGGCCCGCAGAGCGTCACCGCCTGCGCGGCGGTGTAATCCTCGGCGGCGTTCTCGTGCTCGGGATGATCGCCGAAGTACGCCTGCACCTTGGCGAGCATCTGGCAGCGGCCCGCGTCCGTGCGGGGCAACTGGAGCGTGCCATTGATGAACCCCAGCGGCACCCACTGCGCGGACCAGGTGTCCCCCAGCGGGCCGGTGAGATGATTGCGCACGCTGCGCAGGAATTTCGACGGCTCCCCGCGCTGTTCGCGGAGCGCGATGTAAGCGCCGGCTTTGCCCTGCCGGGCCTGGGCAAACGCGGCGGTCTTGGCTTTGGCGTCCAGAAAAACCGGCTCAAAGAGGGCTTTGGTGACGTAGCGCAGGTTGAGCGCGACACCGAGTGAAGTCAGGCCGCGCAGAATTTTCTCTCCGTTTTTGAAATATGTTTCGTAGTCATTCATCATACGGTGAAGCATAGCGACTCCCGTGCCAGCGAAACCCCGGGCGCAACACCTTTCACCCCGAAATGGATTCCCGCTAAACACGCCAAAAAGCGCGAAAGCAGCGCCTTGGAAGGGGGAGTCAGCAACGGAAGGATTTTTCCAGGGCTTGGTTCTTCAACTCCTTACCCTTTTCGCGTCCTTTCGCGTGTTTCGCGGGCACAACTTCGGAATCCGGTTCACAAAACTTCCGCCCACGCCGGGCCGGAACGATTCGGGCGGAAAGCGGAAGTGGAGGCCCGCGAAACACACGAAACACACGGAAATGGGGAAAAGATCACAGCGGAGGAGTTGAGACAAATAGCTCTCCACACCACTCCAATCGGTTTTATTTTCGTGAGTTTCGTGTGTTTCGCGGGCCATCTCGGAACCGTGAAAGTGTCCTAAAATTGGATTTCCAAGACACGGACTGTCTCAAATCAGGACACGGTTGCCGCCAACCATGGTCTAGTTTTGAAATCCGCGACCGTTGTTGGCGGCAACCACGACCTGATTTTCAAATTTTTGACCGTTGTCGGCGGCAACCAAGACCTGATTTTGAAACCCACGACCGTCGGCGGCGGCAACCACGATCTGGATTTGCAATTCCCGACCGTTGTCCGCGCGAACCATGACCTGGTTATGAAAGAACCGGTGCCGAAGGCGATGAGTGGTTTGGTCCGCCCTCACCATCCGGGCCATCAACCATCAACTCCCAAACTATCCCGTAGTGGCTCAGTAGCTCTGACCGGCCGACGCGGGGAATTGCACCCGCATCGCGCCGCCGGGCTGCCCTTGAGTGTCAATAGACAAGGACTGACCCTTTGCGGATCCCTGAACCACGGATAAAAAGTCTTAACCACGAATGGACACGAATAGACACGAATGGATGCAGGCTTTCACGAGGTTGGTGCATGGCCGCATCCTCGACTGGATGGAGGCAATGGCCGAATCCGGATCCCGTCCGATTCATTCGTGTCCATTGGTGTCCATTCGTGGTTAGAACAACCCTGGCTGGCGTTACGCGTGGGACAAGCAGCAGGCCGCGCCGGTCGCCGAAGCGATCCTCGCGTGGGCCAGGAAAGTTCCCGCCGCCAAGCGGACCGCGCAGGACTACGTCGAGACCGTGCAGGTCGGCATGGAGATGGCCGCACTGCTCCCGCCCGGCGAGAACGCCCGCGTCCGCAAGGAATTTCTCGACCTCGGCGTGCGCGTCTTCGCCATCAAGAGCGTGCGCGAACAGATGCGTTACGACACGACGCGCATCGTGGTCGAGGCGGGCAAGCCCTTTGAGATCATTTTCGAGAACGTGGACATGATGCCGCACAATCTGGTCGTCACCCAGCCGGGCGCGCGCGAGGAAATCGGCAACAAGGCGCAGGCGATGCCGCCGACGCCCGACAAGCAGGGCAAGACTTACGTGCCGAACGACAAGCGGATTCTCGCCTCAACCAGGATGCTCGAAGCCGGCCAGACGGAAACCCTCAAGCTCACCGCGCCCGACAAGCCCGGCGACTACGATTTCGTCTGCACTTATCCGGAACATTGGAAGGTGATGTTCGGCCAGATCGTCGTGGTGAAGGACATGACCGAATTTCTGAAAGCCAGCGCGGAAGCGCCCGCTCCGTTTCTCCAGCCCGCCGGCCAGGCGAAGGAAGTGATTTGCGGTCCCACCGAGTACGCGCGTCAGCTTGCGGCTTTGCGGAAAACTTCATCGCTGCCCGACGCGGCCAATGGTGGCGAATAGGTCGTTTCGTTTGGTGGTTACGGGGAACGCGGCGTTGCGGCAGTTGAAGCGCGTCTCTTTTCCCGTTGCCCGCCGGTGAATGCTCAGTTATCCAACTGCGTCTGACAAACCGTTGCACTGCACAAAACAAATAACGACCATCCAATGATTCGCCCAATCCTCGCCGCCGCCATCCTCCCGCTCACCGCCGTTCTTGCCCTCGCCGCCCCCGGTGACTGGTCCCAGTGGCGCGGTCCCAACCGCGACGGCATCTCCACCGAGACCGGCCTGCTCAAACAATGGCCCACCAACGGACCCGCGCTCGTCTGGAAAGCCACCGGCCTGGGCGGCAGCTACAGCACGCCTTCCGTCGTCGGCGGGAAAGTTTTCGCCGCCGGTTATCGCGGCGAGGATGAAGTCCTGTGCGCGCTCGACGTAAAGACCGGCAAGGAACTCTGGAACACCCGCACCAGCGCCGCCGCGCGCGGCGTCGGTTACGGTGAAGGCCCGCGCGCCACGCCGACCGTGGACGGCGACCTCATCTACATGCTCGGTGCCGGTGGTAATCTGGTTTGCCTCGAAGCCGCCTCTGGCAAGATTCGCTGGCAGAAGGAATTCAAAGGCGACTTCGGCGGACGCATGATGTCCAGTTGGGGTTTCTCCGAATCGCCGCTCGTGGACGGCGACAAACTCGTCTGCACGCCGGGCAGCCTGAAGGGCACCGTGATCGCGCTTAACAAGTTGACCGGCGACCTGCTCTGGCAGAGCAAGGACTTCACCGACAAGGCGGCCTACGCGTCGCTCGTGCCGGTCGTCATGGGCGGCGCGCGGCAATACGTCCAGATCACCGCCGAAAACGTCGCCGGCATCGCGGCGGATGATGGCCGCCTTTTGTGGAGCGCGCCCCGACCGGGGAAAACCGCCGTCATCCCCACGCCGGTGGTTCACGATAACCACGTCTTCATCACCTCCGGCTACGGCGTGGGTTGCAATCTTTTCAAGGTCACGGCCGCCGGCGGCGAGTTCAAAGCCGGGGAGGTTTACGCGAACAAGGACATGCAGAACCACCACGGCGGTGTGGTGCGCCTGGGCGAACATCTCTACGGCCACTCCGACAGTCGCGGTTGGGTGTGCATGGAATTCAAAACCGGCAAAGTCGTGTGGAACCACACCGGCGTCGGCAAAGGCGCCGTCGCCTACGCCGACGGTCACCTCTACTGCCGCAGCGAGGGCAGGAAAGGAACCGTGGCCCTCGTCGAGGTGACTACCTCCGGCTACAAGGAAAAGGGCCGCTTTCATCAGCCCGACCGTAGCGGGAAGGACAGTTGGCCTCACCCGGTCATCGCCGGTGGCAAACTCTACATCCGTGATCAGGACGTTCTGCTGTGCTACGACGTAAAGCAGAAGTAGCCGCGCAACCCCGCCGACTCTCGCCGCCATGTCACACTTCGCCCACCGCTTGGCCGTGATGACGGTGGCGTTCCTCGTGTTCGCCATCCCGCCATCCGTTTTCGGGCAAGCGGCCAAGGCGAAACGTCTGCTCCTCATTGGCCAGGGTTCCGATGGTCATCCGCCCGCCACTCATGAATTCATGGCCGGGGTGCGCGTCCTGGAAAAACTGCTGGCGCCGGTGAAAGGCGTCCAAGCGAGCGTCGCCAAGGCGGACGAGCCGTGGAGTGACGGCCCCGCGCTCATTGACCAGACCGACGGCGTGGTGATGTTCGTCACGCAGGGCGCGCAATGGATGCAGAACGATCCGAAGCGCCACGCCGCGCTCCAGCGGCTGGCAGCGCGCAACGGCGGCATCGTCGCGCTGCATTGGGGCGTCGGCGCGAAGGACGCCAAATACATAGACGGTCAGCTCGCGCTGCTCGGCGGCACGCGCGGCGGACCGCAGCGAAAATATCAAATCCTCGAAACCGACGTGAAGCTGGTGGCTCCGACACATCCGATTCTCGTGGGCCTCGCCGGCTTCCGCATCCGCGACGAATTTTATTACCGGCTGGATTTCGTCAAACCGCCGTTGCGTGTCCAGCCCCTGCTCACCGCGCGTATTGACGGGCAGGATGAAACCGTGTGCTGGTCCTGGGAACGGCCCGACGGCGGGCGCTCGTTCGGATTTGTGGGAATCCATTTTCACAGCAACTGGGAGCGCGCGGAGTATCGCCGGCTGGTCACTCAGGGGATTCTTTGGACACTGGGCCAGCCGGTTCCGAAGGGCGGGTTGAATGTGGAGATCGATCCGGCGCTGCTCGAATTGAAGTAGCGGTGCCGCGCTTGACGCGCATTTCGCGCTTCCATTAGTTTCGACCCATGACCACTGACGAAGGACCGCCCCTTCCACACCAGCCCCGGCTCGCGCCCACAGACTGGCGGGGAATCATCCGGCAGCTCGGTCCGGGCCTCATCATCAGCGCGGTGATCGTCGGCTCCGGCGAACTCATCGTCACGCCCCGGCTCGGCGCGACGGTGGGGTTCACGATGCTGTGGTTCATTCTCCTCGGCTGTTTCATCAAGGTGTTTGTGCAGATCGAACTGGGCCGCTTCGCGATCTCCAGGGGCATGACCACGCTCGAAGCGATGAACTCCATCCCCGGCCCGCGCCTCATCGTGTCGTGGCTCGTCTGGCTGTGGGTGCTCATGTACGTGGCATTGGTTTTCCAAGTGGCCGGCATGGTGGGTGGCCTGGCGAGCGTGTGCTCGCTGGCCGGCCTGCCGTTGAACACCAAAGTGCTGGCAGTGCTCGTGGGCACCGTCACCGCCATCCTGCTCGTCATCGGGCGTTACCGGACGGTGGAATGGTTTTCCACGGTGCTCGTCGCGGTGTTCACGCTCTGCACACTGGTCGCGGTGGCGGCGCTGCAAACGACGGCCTTCGCCATCACGCCGGCGCAGATCCTCGACGGGTTGAAATTCCAACTGCCGAAGGACTTCACCACCGCGTTCGCCGCGTTCGGCATCATCGGCGTCGGCGCGTCGGAACTCATCTACTATCCGTACTGGTGCCTGGAAAAAGGCTACGCAAAAAACGTCGGGCCGCGCGAGGACACGTCCGCGTGGCGCGCGCGCGCCATCGGCTGGGTGCGCGTGATGAACATTGACGCCTGGGTGTCCTTCGCCATTTACACCACGGCGACGATAGCGTTCTACCTGCTCGGCGCGGCGGTGCTGCACGCCAAAGGGCTGGTCGTGGAAAACAACCAGATGATCGCCACGCTCTCGCACATGTACCGGGAAACCTTCGGCCAGTGGAGCTACTGGCTGTTCCTCGTCGGCGCGTTCGCGGTGCTGTACTCGACCGTGTTTGGCGCGACCGCGTCCAACGCCCGCCTGTTCGCCGACGCGGTATCGCTGTTCGGTGTGGTGCGTTACCGCGATGCGGAACACCGGACGCGCTGGGTGAAGATCGGTTGCGTGCTGCTGCCGGTGGCGTTCACGTCGGTCTTTCTGCTCTGGGGCGAACCGGTGACGCTGGTGTTCGTGGGCGCGCTGGCGCAAGGACTCATGCTGCCGTTCCTCGCGTTCGCCGCGCTCTACTTTTACCACCGCCGCACCGACGCCTGTCTGCTGCCCGGCAGGGTCTGGGTGTTCTTCCTGTGGTTCGCCGCCGTGGCAATGAGCGCGGTCGGCGTTTACCAGGTGGTCACAAAGTTGAAGGACGTGCTGAAATAACCGTCGGCAGATTTAGAAACCCATGTTCAGTCTCCAAAATAAAATCGCCCTTGTCACCGGCGCCGGATCGGGCATCGGCGCGGCCATCGCGGAAACCTTCGCCCATGCCGGGGCGCACGTTTTCGTCACCGACCGCGACGAACAGAGCGGCGGCGAAACCGTCGGACGCATCCACCAGGCGAAGGGTCAGGCCGAGTTCCTCGCGCTTGATGTGGCCAGTGAAAATGCCTGTGCCCGCGTCGCCGAGACCGTCCACGCCGGACGCCAGCGCCTCGACATCCTCGTGAACAACGCCGGCATCGGCCACGTCGGCACGATGCTCCAGACCGTCGGCGCGGACCTCGACCGCATGTACGGCGTCAACGTGCGCGGCGTCTTCAACGTCACCAAGGCGTTTCTCCCCGGCATGATCGCGCGCAAGTCGGGCGTGATCGTGAACCTGGCTTCCATCGGCGGCGTCGTGGCGGTGCGCGACCGGCTGGCGTATTGCACCACGAAGTTCGCCGTGGTGGGACTCACCAAATGCGTCGCGCTCGACCACGCGCTGGACGGCATCCGCTGCAACTGCATCTGTCCGGGGCGCGTCGAAACACCGTTCGTCGCCGCGCGCCTCAAGGAATATCCCGACCCGCAAAAGGCGTATCAGGAGATGGCCGCGACGCAGGCGGTCGGACGCATGGGCCGGCCGGACGAAATCGCCGCCGCCGCGCTTTACCTGGCCAGCGACGAGGCGGCGTTCATCACCGGCACGGCGTTCCTGATTGACGGCGGCTGGAGCGCGGGAAAGTAGAAGAGCCCCCGTTTTCCATCGTCAGCCCCGCCCGGCTCGACTAGCTTCGCCGCCATGCTTTCTGAGAGACCGTGGAAACCCGAAGCCGTCATGCTGCTCATGTCGGGGCTGCTGTTCAGCCTGTTCCTGGGCATGGCCAGCGGGATGTTGATGCAGCAGTTCGCGCCGGGCTGGCGGACTGACGGCAAGTTTTTTGAGTTTCTCACGAATACCGTCGGCTTCCACGGCGTGGCACTGGTGCTGGTCACACTGTTTCTTAAACATCACCAGACCGGCTGGGGGGAATTTCTCGGCTGGAAAACCCCGCGCGTGGCCCGCGCGCTGGCGCTGGCCATTGCTGTCGGCGTGCTCGTGGTGCCGCTGGCGCTGGTGCTCAACAAGGCGTGCTCGGAGATCATCACCTGGTTCAGCGTCACGCCGGAAGTGCAGCCCACCATCAAGGTGCTGCAGGTCAGCACCGGCCTGGGCCAGCGTCTCGGCTTCGCGGTCGCCGCCATCGTGATCGCGCCGGTGGTGGAGGAAGTTCTCTTTCGCGGCATTCTCTACCGCACCATCAAGCAGAGCGGGCGTCCGCGCGTGGCGTTGGTCGCCACCTCGCTGCTCTTTGCCGCCGTCCACGCCAACCTGATGACCTTCGTGCCGCTGGCGTTCTTCGGAGTGGTCATGGTCCTTATCTACGAGAAGACCGGCACGCTCCTCGCGCCCATCGTCACGCACTCCTTCTTCAACGTGGTGAACTTCTGTCTCTTCCTCTTTGATGCGGAGATCGGCCGTTGGTTGAATCGTTTCCTGTGAACGAACTGGAACTCATCAGCCGGCTGACCCGCGCGCTGCCCGCCAACGACACCGTGATTGTCGGCGCCGGCGACGATTGCGCCGTGCTCGATCTCGGCGTGCCGGGGTCGCTGGTGCTGTTCAAGACCGACGCCGTGGTCGAGGGCGTCCACTTCACGCGCGCCGCCGCGCCGGAACAAATCGGCCACAAGGCGCTCGCCCGATGCCTGAGCGACATCGCCGCGATGGCCGGCAGGCCCACCGCCGCACTCGTCACGCTGGCGTTGCCGGTTGATTTCGACGCGCCGTTCGTGGAAGCCATCTACGCGGGCATGAACGCACTGGCCCGCCGGCACCATGTCGCCATTGTCGGCGGTGAAACCACGAGCAATCCTGAGCGCATCCTCATCTCCATCGCGCTGCTCGGCACCGTGGCGAAAGACAAATGCGTGCTGCGTGACGGAGCCAGAGCGGGCGACGCGATCTTTGTGACCGGCCAACTGGGCGGTTCGCTCGCGGGCCGGCACCTGGACTTTGAACCGCGGCTGGCCGAGGCGCGCTGGCTGGCGGAACACTTTCCCATTCACGCGATGATTGATCTGAGCGACGGGCTGGCCGGCGATTTGCGGCATCTGTTGCGCGCCGGCAACCTGGGCGCGGAGTTGCTCAAGACCGCCATCCCCATCAGCCGCGCGGCGAAACTTCAGTCGCGCGGCGAATCCTCCGCCAAGCCCCCGCTGCTCGCCGCGCTCACCGATGGCGAGGATTTTGAACTGCTCTTCACCATTGCCAGCCGCGAGGCCGTACCGCTGCTCGACGCGTGGAAGAAGCGCTTTCCCGATCTCCGGCTCGGCTGTGTCGGCAGGATCACGGCGGAACCGGGCTTGCGCATTCGCGACGGACGCGGCGTCCAGCCAGTCAATGCTCATGGCTACCTTCACTTCACATAGCCCGGAGGAAACCACCGCACTCGGTGAGCAATGGGGCCGCGCCGCGCAACCCGGCTGGCTCATCGGCCTCACCGGCGATCTGGGCGCGGGCAAAACGCAACTCGTGAAAGGCATCGCGCGCGGGCTGGGCGTCACCGCGCGCGTGCAATCGCCGACGTTCGTGCTCGTGCATGAGTACGCGGGCGGGCGGCTGCCGCTGTTCCACCTGGACCTGTACCGGCTCGATACACCCGCGCAGATTGTCGGCGCGGGATTGGAGGAATATTTTTTCAAGCGCGATGCCGTTGTGGTGATCGAGTGGATGGAGCGATGGCTCAATCAATCGCCAACCGCCAATCGCCAATCGCCAATCCGCTTTCGCCATGTTCGCTTTGAACAACTCAGCGAAACCGGGCGCCGCCTCACCTATGAAGATTCTGGCGCTTGAGTTTTCCTCGGACCAACGCAGCGTCGCCGTGGTGGAGGGCGGGGCAGGGGAGGTGTCCGTGCCGCTCGGCACCGCCGTCGAGACCGCCACGCGCCACACGCACGCCTTCGCAATGATCGAGCAGGCGTTGCAACAGGCCGGGCTGGAGCGCGAACAGATCGAGTGCATCGCCGTTGGCCTCGGCCCCGGCAGTTACGCGGGCATCCGCACCGCCATCGCCATCGCGCAAGGCTGGGAACTGGCGCGCGGCGTGCGCCTGCTCGGCATCAGCAGCGTGGAGACCCTAGCCGCACAAGCGCACAGTGCGAAGCTGACGGACCGCGTGGGCGTCGTCATTGATGCGCAGCGCGGGGAGTTTTACCTGGCCGGATACGAACTGGACGCAGCGGGACCGCGTTGTGTCGAAGTGTTGCGGCTGGCAACCTTGGAGGAAGCGCAGGCGCGGGCGCGGGATGGTGCGACGTTGATTGGCCCGGAAGCGAACCGCTGGTTTCCCTCCGCCCGCGTGATGTTCCCTGACGCTGCGACCATCGCCCAACTGGCGGCGGGCCGGACCGATTTCGTCACGGGCGACAAACTGGAGCCGGTTTACCTGCGCGAAACCAGTTTCGTCAAAGCCCCTCCGCCGAGGTTTATTAGTAATCAGTAGGTCAGTAATCAGTGAATCAGTAACCAGTCGTCCGTGTTTCTCCGTCAGCCAGCGCGCCGCCACTTATTCACTGATTACTGACCTACTGGTCACTGACTCACTGACCTACTTCTTCGCCGCCTGATCCGCCTTCATGTGCCGGTGGACGAAAAAGTAATAGAGCACGCCGATGACCGCGACAATGCCGGCGGCGAAAAGACCAAACCCGCGCGCGTCGCCGTGGCGCACCTGGTTGCCCATCTTCACGCCGATCCAGCAGAGAATGGCGCACCAGATGGCGGAGCCAAGGATGGTGTAGAGGCTGTAGAGCTTGAAATCCATCTTCACGATGCCGGCGGGGATGCCGATCAAATGCCGAACCACGGGCAACAAGCGCGAGACGAAGATGCCCATCGAACCGAACTTCGCCGCCCAGCGCTCCGCGCCCGCAACTTTGTCCGGCGAGATGAAAAAGTATTTTCCGTAACGCATCACGAAGGGGCGGCCCAGCACGCGTGAAACCCAATACATCACGCTCGCGCCCACCCAGGAGCCGATGGTGCCGGCGATGACGATCCCGGTGTAGGTGAGCTTGCCTGGATTATGGTGGACGAAGTCGGCGGCGGGCGGGATGACCAGTTCGCTGGGCAGCGGCGCGATGGAGCTTTCGATGGCCATCAGCAGGGCAACGAGCGGATAGCCACCGGTTTCGAGCCGGGCGCCGTACCAGTCAATCAAGGGTGTGAAAATTTCGTGCAGCACGCGGTTGCTTATAGCGTAACTCCAACCGCGCGCAAGCTTCCCCATGATAATTTCGAGTAAGGGTGGCGCACGCACATACCGCGCGGCGCCGGCGCGCGACAATTCTTTACTGCTGCCGCGTAGTTTTCAAAGCAGGACTTTTTTGTAGTTAGCAAAGCAGGACAGTCTCATTTCGGGGGATTGGTGAACAACCGGGCGGGTTTGAGGTTTTTGTCCGGGTCGCCCACCAGGACGGATTGATGTCCCGACGGATGGAGGCAGAGGACCACGGAGGAACCCCTGGGGTGTTCGAGTCGAATGCGTTGGGTGCCGATGGGAATCCGACCATCGGATCCGATTTTGAGAGGAGTCCGAAGGCTCCAAACATACGGCCACCAAGGGCAGCGAGGAGCTGGCCGCAAGACGGAACGCTTCTC
>JANNEF010000388.1:0-18784 GCA_031378375.1 Verrucomicrobiota bacterium
TCGGTTCGGTCTCATACTCGGCGCCGCCCACTTCCCAGCACTCGTCCAGCCCCAACAATCGCTCAAAGGCTTTTTCAGGTATCATGGCGGCCATTATGCCAAAGCCCTCCAGCCACGGAAAGTAGCGAGGAACCGAAAAAGTGACTTGTTAGGAGAGCCTTGAGCATGAACTTCATCAATTCGTAGTCCTTCCTGTTAAACTTAATGTAGTCGGTCTCTGCATCGTTCTCAATTCCCTGAATGTGAATGCGATTCCGAAGTTTGCGGAGATGCGGTAGCTTGCTGTAGAATTCATTGCCGAGCTTGATGAGCTTCTTGCTCTCCACACGCTGGCACATCGTCTCAAAAGTCATCGAGGCGATTGTCGGCTTCGACAGCTTGGTGAAGAACTCGGTCTTTTGGAGGTATAAAACCTCGCCAAGTTTGAAATGGGAAGAGGTAGCCTTAGACTGCGACTGCCACTCGTCATCTCGCGCGTGCCCAGTGGAAACGAGAACGTAGTAGAATACAGCCTCGATAACGGCGCATCCGTGGATGATAAATGCCTTCCACGTTTGGGTGGATAGCACCGCAGAAAGGTTCAGGTCAGTATCAATCTGAGCGAGGAACTGAAGATACTGAAGCGTGTAAGCCGCATTCTTGGTAATTCCTCGGCAACGCTTCGTACCGATCTCCTTCAGCGGCTTGAAAAGCTGATTCAAGTGACTCTCCAGTTGAATCACTGAATTGGGATACCACGGCGTTCCTTGTCCCTTGAATACTAAGGCTGCCATAAAAGACACACGAAACGGCCAGTCATTTCCAGTCTTTCAAAGATAGACGCCAAGTTTCGGCACTCTTCAAATTCACTTGCGCGGAGTCTTGCAGCTTACGTTTCTCGTCGCCCGAAAGATCAGGAAGCTTCGATGCGAGAAGCTGGAGAACCAACGCCTGCTTTTCGACTACAGACACCAGGCTCTCAACGAGGGGTTTGATTATGTCTTTTGTTTCTTTGTCCATAAATGGTGGCGAGGCTAAACGGCCTGACTTGTTTGGGCGGAGAATTTGACGCCTGAACTTTTTTAGCGCGGCACGTCTGGCGTCTATCCGGGTTCATGTTCATTTCACCCCTTGAACGTAAACTCCACCGGCTGCGAGCGCTGGCCGAAGGGTTTGCCCTTGTAACGATATTGCGCGGTGTAGGTGATCACCAGCGCGGTGCCGGCGGGCGGCTTGGGCAGGAGATGCTCGAAGGTGCGCGTGGAGGAGAAGCCGCCGTATTGTTCGGGGGCGCCGCCGATGGAGTACCAGAAATCGAACCCGGTGAACACTCCCTTGCGCACTTCGAGCGTGGGCACGCCGCCCGTGCCCTCGTAAACCTTGAGCGGGGGCACGGTCGCCTGCGGTTCGGGCGGGGGAATCTCGGCCCCGACGATCTTGAGCAACTGCCCGTCCGCGTCGCGGTAATCCATGTGGGTTTTGATGCGCGCCACGAGGCTGCCGAAGAAGACGAAGAAATCCGGGTCCCATTTCACCGGGCGGTTCGTGCCGCCGTCGAGGATCGTCGGCACGGGCGGGAGCGTGGGCAGCGCGGGCATGACTTGCATCGGGCCGGCGGGGCCGTTGCGCATCTGGTTTTTGATGGCGGTAAAACTCTCGGAACCGCCGCGGATGATGCTCAGGCATTCCAACAGCCAGTGCCAGGCGCGATGGCCCTCGGTGACGCGCGCCATTTCCATGCTGGTGATGCCGTAGCGGCTGGCGATGGGGGCGATGTTGAGGTCGAAGGCGTCGAGGATGGCGTCAATGTCGTCGTCGGTGCCGGAGAGGTAGGATTGAGTGGGCATTTTAGTGGTTTTTGATGGTTTTCTGGGTATTTTCGGAGTGACAAGGGGCTATGGAGTCAAAAAGTGGCTCTTTTTGACCATTGTTGGGTCCGAGGAAATCATTTCCGTGGGCGCTGAAATGGCGGGATTGCATGGGAAAATGACTTTCCAGCCCAATGTGATGACAACATTGGCCAATGTTTTCATCGCCTTGCGCAATGTAGCGGCGACATTGCGCTGGGAAATGACTTTCGTGGGCGGGGAAATGGCGGGCGCGGGCGAGGCGGAGACATCCGCGCGCAGGAAAAACACCGCCCCCCGTGCCGACAATCGAACCAGCCGCGCGTGTGGCGCGTCCGCACCGTGCCGGGAATGGGCGGGAGGTGGTCATGACATCCGCGCTGGTTTACACCCGCGCGCAATGGGTGGGAAGATTTATTTTGACCCGGCGGTTTTCGCGCCGCGTTCAGACGGCGTATTTGGCGGCGATCCAGTCGGGGATGGTTTCGGCGCGGCCGGTCTGGAGGCTGACCATCGTGTATTCAAACCAGCCGTCGCAGCAGAGTTTGCCATTCGACTTGCGCAGGATTTCAAACTGCACTTTGACGCCGTCGCGGAGGATGTCTTCCACCCAGGTGCGCACGATGAAGCGTTCGCCGATGGCGAGCGGCCGTTTGTAGTCGAGGTGCGCGGTCTTGACGAACCAGCCGAAGCCCGCGCGGATGAATTCGTCCATCGCCATGTGGTAGCAGCGCGCCATCTGGTCGTAGCGCGCGGCGAGCACGTAGTCGGAGTAGCGGCTGGCGTGGACATGCTGGTTCATGTCAATGTCATCCGGGCGCACTTGCAGTTCGGTTTCAAATTTGGTCCGGCCCAGGGTCATGATGATGGCTGGCGTGAATTGTGAGGCCGCACCGTAACCGGCGCGGCCCCGTGGCGGGAAGCGGAAAGTTTGGTCGCGGCGCGGACTGCTCTAAAGTCCGCGTGACTCTGCGCGGAGGATAAAATCCGAAACCCGAAACCCGAAATCCGAAAGAAGGCCGAAGACCGAAATCCGAAAAGCCCCCGCCGGCGGATGGAAACTCCAGCGGTCACGGAACGCGTCCCGGAGTTCGGATCTCGGGTTTCGGATTTCTTTCGGAATTCGGATTTCGGCCTTCGGACTTTAGAGCAGCCCTGCGGCCGCTCGCGGTCCGCAAATTTGCTGGCGGTGTTCCGCGCCTTCTGTGAACTTGCTCCGCGTCCCGGTCGTCGAAGCAACTCATGCAGGCTGACTCGTTCAAACGGTTCGCAGAAGGCATCGCGGTGTTCGCGGTCGTGGCGCTGGCGTTCACCCCGCGCGCGACGGCGGCGGAAGCGCATTGGTCGCTCCAACCCGTGACGCGGCCAGAGGTGCCGGCCTTCACGCTGCACGCTTCACGTTTCACCAACCCCATCGACGCCTTCATCCGCGCCCGTCTCGCGGAGAACAAACTCGCGCCTTCGCCCGAAGCCGACCGCCGCACGCTGATTCGCCGGCTGTATTTCGACTTGATCGGCCTGCCGCCGACGCCGGAGGAAGTGCGCGCGTTCGAACAGGACAAGTCGGCGGATGCTTACGCCCGGCTCGTGGAGAAATTGCTCGCGTCGCCGCACCACGGGGAACGCTGGGCGCGGCACTGGCTCGACGTGGTGCGCTTCGCGGAGACGACGGGCTTCGAGGTGAACACGCCGCGACCCAATGCGTGGCCGTATCGCGATTATGTGATTCGCGCATTGAACGAGGACAAGCCGTACGACCGTTTCGTGCTCGAACAAATCGCCGGCGACGCGGTGGGCGAGGATGCCGCGACCGGTTTCCTCGTCGCCGGCCCCGACGACAAGGTGAAGAGTCCCGACCCGGTGCTGACTGCGAACCAGCGCGCGGATGAATTGCACGACATCGTCAGCACCACGAGCAGCGCGTTCCTCGGATTAACCGTCGGCTGCGCGCGTTGTCACAACCACAAATTCGATCCCATCCCGCAGACGGAATACTACGCGATGAAGGCGGTCTTCGAAGGCGTACAACACGGCGAGCGCAAACTCAAGGCGCCGGACGCCGACGCGAAGGAACAGGAACTGGCCACGCGCCGGCAACGGCTGGAGGCGATTGACGCGCGGCTGGCCGAACTGGAGCCGCTCGCGCAGACGGGCGCGGTGGACACGAATCAACTTCGCGCGTCCGTGCATCCGCGGCAGAACGTCGAGCGCATCGCGCCGGTGGCCGCGCGCAAACTGCGCTTCACCGTGAGCCAGACGACGGACGCCGAGCCGTGTATTGACGAATTGGAGGTTTACACTGCCGAGGCGAAGCCGCGAAACCTCGCGCTGGCCAGCGCGGGCGCGAAGAGTCGCGCGTCGAGTGTTTATCCGAACTCCGACATTCACCGGCTCGAACATCTCAACGATGGGAAGGTCGGCAACAGCCGGAGCTGGATTTCCAACGAGCGCGGCAAAGGCTGGGTGGAACTTGAGTTTGCGGAGACCGCCACGATTCAGCGCGTCGTCTGGGGCCGCGACCGCGAACAGAAATTTGCCGACCGCCTCGCCGTGGAATACCGCATCGAGGTGGCGGTTGGTTCCAACGATTGGCGGATGGTGGCGTCCTCCGGCGACCGTCAGCCCTACAAGCCGGGCGGGAAGAAACCCGTGACGTTCAGCGTCGCCGGGCTTTCGCCTGAGCTGGCCGCCGAGGTGAAGCAGCTCGCCACGGAACGCGCGGTGCACGAGAGCCGCATCGCGGAACTGGACAAGGGCACGATGTTTTACGGCGGCACGTTTGTCGCGCAACCGGAGCCGACGCTGCGCTTCCATCGCGGCGACCCGATGCAGCCGCGCGAGGTCGTGACGGCCGGTGCGCTCGGGGCGATCCCGGTGAAGTTCGACGTGCGTGCCGCCGAGGCCGAATCGCCGTCACTCACCGAGAACCAGCGCCGCCGTCTCGCGCTGGCGCGCTGGATGACGGACCGCGCCCATCCGCTGACCGCCCGCGTGCTCGTGAATCGGCTCTGGCAAAATCATTTCGGCGAAGGACTGGTGAGCACGCCGAGCGATTTCGGCGTGAACGGCGGGCGCCCGACGCATCCGGAATTGCTCGACTGGCTGGCGAGCGAGTTCGTGCAGCCTTCCCTCACGCTTCACGCTTCACGCCCCGCCCCGTGGAGCCTCAAGCATCTTCACCGGCTCATCGTCACGAGCGCCACCTACCGGCAGTCCAGTGCCACACGCAAGGATTGCTTCGCGGTGGATGCGGGTTCGCGTCTGCTCTGGCGTTATCCGCCGCGCCGGCTGGAGGCCGAGCCGATGCGCGACATGATTTTGGCCGTGAGCGGCAAACTCGATCTGCGAATGGGTGGCCCCGGCTTTGGCTTCTTCGAGCCGAACGATAATTACGTGCGCGTGTACGCGCCGCGCCAAGAATACCCGGCTGACACCTGGCGGCGGATGGTCTATGGCACCGTGGTGCGGCAGCGTCCGGACGGCGTGTTCGGCGTGTTCGACTGCCCCGACGGCGGTCAGATTGCGCCCAAGCGCACGCGCAGCACGACGCCGTTGCAGGCGCTGAACCTGTTGAACAGCGGCTTCATGATGCAACAGGCGGGCTTCCTGGCAGGGCGGTTGGAGAAGGAAGCCGGCCAGGATGTGAACGCGCAGGTGCGCCGCGCGTTCGCGCTGGCGTTCCAACGCGAGGCGCAGCGGGCGGAACTGGCGGAGTCGGCGAAGCTCGTGAGGGAGCAGGGATTGGCCGTGTTCTGCCGCGCGTTGCTCAATGCGAACGAGTTTGTCTATGTGTTTTGAAGCGTGAAGCGTGAAGCGTGAAATAGTAGTCAGGAGTCTGTATGAATTATCGCGAATGGTTGGAGACGGTTCCTGCTGAGATTACCGGCGACCCGCTTTGGACAATCGAGGCGTATCGGCTGGCGCTGTTCGCGACCGACATCGGTTGGACTGATGTCACCAAGCTCATGCAGGACAAACGCACGATCGACCTCTCAAATCAGCTTTACCGCGCCTTGGGTTCAATCGGCGCCAACATCTCCGAAGGACTCTCTCGAATCAGCGGCAAGGATCGAGCCCGTTTTTACGAATACGCGCTCGGCTCTGCGCGCGAGGCCAGGACGTGGTACTTTAACGCACGCCATCTGCTCCAAGATGCCGCCGGGCGCCATCGGATGCAGCTTCTGACCCAAATCATCCGCCTGTTGCTGGTCATGATTCCCAATCAGCGCGGCGGAACGCTTCGCGAAGATGAAGTTGAGTATCATGTTGAACACGCGCAGCACGAGGACGCCACTTTGCCCGACCTCGCTACCCTCCTCGAATCCATACCTCTCTCTTAATCACGCTTCACGCTGCACCCATCATGCCCCCCCTCTCCCACGCCGGCCGCTGGCTTCTCAACCGCCGCGATTTCCTCCGTCACGGCGGCACGGGGCTTGGCGGCATTGCCCTGCTCACTCTTCTCGCCGAGCAACGGCTCCTCGGGGCTGACCATTCCCCGATTCGCCCGCCGTGGTCGCCCGAGCATCCGAACGCTCCGCGCGCCCCGCACTTCCCGGCGAGCGCGAAGAATGTGCTCGTCATCTTTTGCTCCGGGGCCTGCGCGCACCTTGAGACATGGGATTACAAGCCGGATTTGATCAAGCGACACGGCCAGCCGATGCCCGGCCTTGACAAGCTCATCACCTTCCAGGGCGAGAACGGTAACCTCACCAAGCCGCACTGGGAATTCAAACCGCGCGGCCAGTCCGGAAAGATGATTTCTGACCTGCTGCCAAACATGGCCGATCTCGCCGACGAGATGTGCTTCATCCACTCGATGACCGCCAAGTCGAACACGCACGGCCCCGCCGAGAACCAGATGGGCACCGGCTACATCCTCGACGGTTTCCCGAGCATGGGTTCGTGGGCGAGCTACGCGCTCGGCACGGAGAACCAGGATTTGCCGGCGTTCGTCGCCATTCCGGATCCGCGCGGCGTGCCGCAGGTTGGGCCGAACCATTGGAACTCCGCCTTCCTGCCGCCGGTGTTTCAAGGCACCCCGTTCAATGCCGACAAGCCCATTCCCAACCTCGCGACCCCCAAGGATATTTCCGCCGCCGCCGAACTCGGCACGCGCGATTATTTGAAATTCCTGAACGACCGCCATCTCGCGCAGCACCCGGGGGACAGCGAATTGCTGGCCCGCATCGCCAGCTACGAACTGGCGGCAAAGATGCAACTCAGCGCGGCCGAGGTCGGCGAGTTCAGCCAGGAAAGCAAGACCACGCTGGAACTCTACGGCGTGAACGACGCCAACAAGGTCAAAGCCGGCTTCGCCCGGAACTGCCTGCTCGCGCGGCGGCTTGTTGAGCGTGGCGTGCGCTTCGTGCAGCTCTTCAACGGCGCCTACGCCATGGGCGAGGGCGTCGGCAATTGGGATGGCCACAAGACGCTCAAGGAACAATACAGCGTCCACGCGCCCATCCTCGATCAGCCCTGCGCCGCGCTGCTCAAGGACCTGAAAGCCCGCGGCCTGCTCGATCACACGCTGGTGGTGTGGGTGACGGAGTTCGGCCGGATGCCGACCTTCCAGAAGGGCGCGAACGGCCGCGATCATAACCCGCATGGCTTCACCGTCTGGATGGCTGGCGCGGGCGTGAAGCGTGGTTTCAGCCACGGCGCGACTGATGAATTCGGGTACAAAGCTGTGCAGGATGTGGCGACCATCTACGATCTGCACGCGACGATTCTGCACCTGACGGGCCTCGATCACGAACGCCTGAGCTACTACCATAACGGCATTGAGCGTCGCCTGACCGACGTGCATGGCGAGGTTATCCGCCAGGTGCTGGCTTAGGCAGCATGGGCAATTACTTTTGCCCCGCGGTCTGTGATCTTCCAGGCATCTGACGCATGGCCAGTCGTTCAGGCGTTTCCAACATCCGGAGAGTCTCGCGGTTTACGCCGTCCTTCGATAGACCTCGAGGCGGCAGTCGAACCCGCCTAGATCCACGACCTGGCGGGACTGGAGCCTGAGCGAGGGCAGGGGACTCTCCATGTGAAATGGATTGGTGAAGACGAGTCGGCCACCGGGCCGGAGCAACTGCGCCGCGACGGCAAAGAGGTCATCGAAAAGTCCGCGAAGATTCGCGATGGGAACGCGCCGGCCCAGCGGTGGGTTGGTGATGATGAGTGTGAGGCTTTGCGGAGCCAACCCCTCTATGGTGGCGAATTCGCGGAAGTCGCAGCCGATGAAACGCGCCTCCACGGACGGAAGCTGGGCGGCGGCAAAGTTTCGCTCGGCAATACCGATGGCCTCGGCGCTGCGGTCGGTGCCATAGACGTGGCGCACGCCACCGAGCAGGCTGCGCTCCACCAACTCCAGGCCTGATCCACAAAATGGATCCCAGACTATTTCATCCTCCACGCGCCCGGCCAGCCGGGCCATGCACGCGGCCAGTGGTGGGTGGGAAGCCGCGGGCACGTCATCAAGGCGATACGCATGACGCGGGTCTGGCGACAGTCGCGGGCGCAGTTCCACCGAGTCGCCCCGCGCGGTGGTGTGGATATCAATGGCCCACGGAGCTTCCCGCGCGTCGTTGAGAATCCGCGGGCACAGCACGAACGCCCGGTCCGCCACCGCGCGCACGTCGCTGCGCTGGAGCCCTGGCGCAATGAAGGCCAGGCGATAGCGGAACGGACCTTCAGTGAGCGTTTCAAACAGGCGTTGTGCCAGTGGCGAAGTGATGGCCGCCGCCAGCGCGTCAGTGGCCCCGACTCCGCTGGCCGCTTTCACGAGGCCGAGGACAATCCCCACGGTGCCGAAACAACGGAGAGCGAATATGTCGCCGAGTGTGAACGGAGCCTGTGCGGTGATTGCGACCAATCCCCGGTCCACTTCCACGACGCGGAACTTCCCCTGCGCTTCCACTTCCTGGCGCACGATGCCTTCCAACCCTCGGCGACCGCGCAGGTGAATCCGCAACCGGTCGAAGTCCGGCAGCACACGGTCCAGGCGAACGGCACTGGCACTTTGACTGCGGGCGACGCTGGCTTTTACCCGTTGCACTGTTTGGGCAGAGAATTTCCCCGACACTGCCATGGTCGCGCAGGTGGCCAGCCCGCCGATTTTGCCGAGCGTCTGTCCCAGGAATTTTTCCTCACGTGCGTTCGTGGTCGTCCGCAGCAACGCCAGGAGTTCCGCTTCCTCACTCGCGCCGGCACCGATCTTGGGCAAAGCCGCCATGGCATAGCGGCGAACCTTTTCCTGGGGATCCTGCAGCAGCCGCCGCAGCCATTGCTGCACCTCGGCTTTTTGCGCGACTGGCCCCGATTCGGAAAAGACCACTCCCACCGCGCGAATGACGGACACCCGTTCAAACCGTTCCCTGGCCGCGGCCTGATCGAATCGCGCCACTTCCTCCGCCCAAAGCCGGTGCCACGGCAGGGCCCGCAACTGCCGGTAGAGTTCCTTGCTGGGATTGCCACTTTTCATGCAGGCATACGGTCAGAAGTTTTCATTCGTGCAATTCCAAAAATCGAAACGGCTGCATCGCAGCGCAGTCACGCTCGCTCATACGCCGCTGGATCGTCTTATGAACTCCCCGGGACGCGGTCCCTAGCACTTCAGTTGGGCAACAGTTCCCCGATGAACCACGCCTCGACTTTCTGGCGTGCCCAAGGCGTCTTGCGCAGAAACGTGAGGCTGGATTTTACCGTCGGATTGAATTGGAAACACCGGATCGGGATGCGCCGGCCCATCTCGCCCCAGCCATGCCGCTGGACCAGTTGATTGAGGATGGTCTCGAGGGTGATGCCGTGCAATGGATCGCGAGGATGATTGGCAGGTGATGGCATGGTTTGGATCCCGGCGCCTTCAATACGTCCGGCATCGTTGTGATCGGCACTCGCGCCTCCGGGAGATTATCCGTGAATACCGCGCGGCAATTCTCGGTCCGGCACTGGGTATCCTGTCAGGAACCCCGCCGCGACGTCGCGGGCGCAGCCTTCGGTTTCTCCTTCTTCGGTTTCCGGATTTCTTTTTTCTGACTTCTGTTTCCTTTGGCCATATTCAATTCCTGGTTATTGTTCGCCGCACGTTACGCAGCTCCGCCACGGCTTTACAATAGAAGACATCACGCCGCGATCTCCCAGTTGGACGGTCAGGTATGGTTTGACGGTCTTTGAACGATTCTGGCGGAAGTGAAGCGGTAAAGGGAGATGCCTTCGCAAAATATGTTCAAACCATGACAAATCCTGCGCAGCCCGTTTCGACGAAGATGGTGAAACTCGTTACCGGTGAATCGAACGAGCATAGCGGCGTCCCTGGACGGCGAGCAGGCAGTCGAGAGGGCGGTGCACGACTCTGGACGGCTCGCTTCGGCCCATGCCGCCAAGCCATCGGCGCGTTGCTTCCACTGCGGTGAACGCTGTGCCAGCGCGGGCGTGGTGGAAAACGGTCGAACCTTTTGCTGCCTGGGCTGCCAGACGGTGTTTGCCCTGCTGACGGAGAGCGGGCTGGGCCAATTTTATGAACTGGGTTCCCGTCCCGGTGCGCGCGTGGGGGAGACCACCACGCCGCGGCAGTGGGCGTTTCTGGATGACCCGGAGGTGCAGGAGAAGCTGCTCGACTTCGCGGATGAACGGCAGGCGAAGGTCACGCTGCATCTGCCCACGATTCATTGCGTCGCGTGCGTGTGGCTGCTGGAGAACTTGTTTCAATTGCAGACGGGCGTGGGGGCGTCGCGGGTGAACTTCAGCCGGCGCGAGGTGAGCATCACGTTCGACCGCGCGCAGGTGAAGCTGAGTGAAATTGCGGCGCTGCTGGCTTCGCTGGGCTATGAACCGGCCCTGACCTTCGGCGAACTCGATCAGGGTGCCGGCCGGAAGGCGCCGCGCTGGCAGCAGCGGCAATGGCTGCAGGTCGGCCTGGCGGGCTTCGGCTTCGGCAATGTCATGCTGCTGGCGTTGCCGGGGTATCTCGGCCTCGATAGCTTGAGCGGGCCGTGGTTCAAACTGCTCGCCGGCTGGCTGGGCTTGGCACTGGCGCTGCCGGTGCTGATTTACAGCGCGGCGGATTACTGGCGCGCGGCGTGGTTCAGTCTCCAACAACGCCGGCTCACGCTGGATGTACCCATCGCGCTTGGGCTGGCGGCCATTTACGGACAAAGCCTGCTCGAGGTGGCCACGGGGCGCGGCGAGGGCTACTGCGATTCGCTCACCGGACTGATTTTCTTCCTGCTCTGCGGGCGGTTGTTTCAGCGAAAGACTTTTGATCGGCTGGCCTTCGACCGAGATTACAAGGGCTTTTTCCCGCTCGCCGTCCTGCGCAAAACTTCAACCGGCGAAGAATCTGTCTCCATCTCGCAACTCGTCGTGGGCGACCGGTTGCTGATTCGTCATGGCGAACTCGTGCCGGCGGACGCACGGCTGGTTTCAGGCGACGCGCGCGTGGATTACAGCTTCGTGACCGGCGAATCGGAACCGGTGATCCGCGAGGTGGGCGAACTGCTCTACGCGGGCGGACGGCAGACCGGCGGCGCCATCGAAGTGGAGACGCTCAAGCCGGTCTCGGAGAGTTACCTGACTTCGCTGTGGAACAACGAAGCGTTCCGCAAACACCGCGACGACGATCTCGATTCGCAGACCAATCGCTACAGCCGCCGTTTCACGGTGGCGGTGGTTGGCGTGGCTTTCGCGGCGGCGATTTTCTGGATGTTCGCGGATGCCAGCGTGGCGTTAAAGGCCTTTGCCTCGGTGCTGATCGTCGCATGTCCGTGCGCGCTGGCGCTGGCCGCGCCGCTCACGCTCGGCACGGCGCAACGCTGGCTGGCCCGGCGGAATATATTCCTGCGCAACGCGCAAGTGATCGAGCGCATGAGCACGGTGGACACCCTGGTGCTCGACAAGACGGGAACGCTGACTTCGCCGGGTGCGGGCACGACGGTCTGGTCGGGCGGGCCGCTGACTGAGGCGGAGGAAGGTTGGCTCTACGCGGTGACACGACACTCCGCACATCCTCTGGCCGCGCGCATTGGCGAAGCGCTGGGGCGGAAGGCGGCGGCGGAACCGGCGGAGTCGTTCGTCGAAACATCGGGCCACGGGATGGAAGGACGGGTCGCGGGGCGCACGATTTGGATGGGTTCGGCGGCCTGGCTGGAAGGGCGAGGAGCGCGGATGTGGTCGCAGACCCAGCCGCAGCCGGCGGCGAATCCCGGGCTTTCTGCGGCGAGTGCTTCCCCCATCGCCGCGCTCCGAGGCAGCGCCGTTCACGTCGCCATTGATGGCCAGTATCGGGGCGGTTTTGTCCTGGAAGGCACGCTTCGTCCTGAGGTAGATGCGCTCATTCGCCAATTGCGCGGCGACTATCAACTGGTGCTGCTGAGCGGGGACAACGCGCATGAGTCGGCCCGCTTCCGCGAACTGCTCGGCGCGCAGGCGCGGGTGGAGTTCAATCAAAGCCCGCACGACAAGCTCAACGTCATCCGCGAACTGCAGGCCGCCGGGCGCAAGGTGATGATGGTGGGCGACGGCTTGAACGATGCGGGCGCGCTCCAGCAGGCCGAGGTCGGCGTGGCGGTGGTGGAAAAGGTGGGCACCTTCTCCCCGGCCAGCGATGTGATTCTCGATGCCGCCCAACTCCCCCGCCTGGCCGAGGTGCTGGGTTTTTCGCAACGCGCGGCGCGAGTGGTGCGCGCGGGCTTCATGGTCTCGGGGCTCTACAACATCGTTGGGGTCTCCATCGCGGCGGCTGGACTGTTGTCGCCGCTGGTCTGCGCGGTTCTGATGCCGCTGAGTTCGGTGACCGTGGTGCTGTTCGCCATCGGCACAACGCGGTGGATGGCGCGGCGGGCGTTCGACTTTGGTCGGAGCCGGTGCGAGGCGCCGCATTCGCAAGACCGAAATCCGAAATCCGAAAGAAACAGAGCCTCCTCGCGTCGACTGCTGCGGAGGTGCTTCCGTGAACGTGCTTGCGCTGCTCATTCTCGCCAGCTTGGCCATGGCGACGATTTTTCTGGTGGGCTTCATCTGGGCGGTGCGCTCGGGCCAGTATGAGGACACCTGCACGCCTTCCATGCGCCTCCTGGTGGATGACCCGCCCGTCAGCCGCAGCAAAACCAATCTCCCCATCAAACCGGACCAACAGAACTCATGAACCTAGAGACTTTCAAATATGACAATCGCATCGTCCGCGCCTTTACCATCGCCACCGTCATTTGGGGGCTGGTGGGCTTCAGTGCGGGCCTGCTCATCGCCTGCCAGTTGTTCTGGCCGGAACTGAACTTCAACCTGCAATACACCACCTTCGGGCGGCTCCGGCCCTTGCACACGAACGCGGTCATCTTCGCCTTCGTGGGCAACGGGATGTTCATGGGCATCTATTACTCGCTCCAGCGATTGTGCAAGGCGCGCATGTTCTCGGACTTCCTGAGCTGGCTGAACTTCTGGGGCTGGCAGGCCATCATCGTCAGCGCGGCGGTCACGCTCCCGCTCGGCCTCACTACGAGCAAGGAATACGCCGAACTCGAATGGCCCATCGACATTGCCATCGCGGTGGTCTGGGTCGCCTTCACGGTGAACCTGCTCGGCACCATCCTGCGCCGGCGCGAAAAACACATCTACGTCGCCATCTGGTTTTACATCGCCACGGCCATCACGGTGGCGGTGCTGCACATCGTCAACTCGCTCGCCGTGCCGGACAGCGCGTTCAAGAGCTACTCGATTTACGCCGGAGTGCAGGACGCGCTGGTGCAGTGGTGGTACGGGCACAACGCGGTGGCCTTCTTCCTTACCACGCCCTACCTCGGCCTGATGTATTACTTCCTGCCCAAGGCGGCGGACCGGCCCGTGTTCAGCTACCGCCTCTCGATCATTCACTTCTGGGGGCTCATCTTCATCTACATCTGGGCCGGGCCGCACCACCTGCTTTACACCGCGCTGCCGGATTGGGCGCAATCGCTGGGCGTGGTCTTCAGCATCATGCTCATCGCCCCGAGCTGGGGCGGCATGTTGAACGGGTTGCTCACGCTGCGCGGCGCGTGGGACAAGGTGCGTCAGGATCCGATGCTCAAGTTCATGGTCGTGGCGCTCACGGCCTACGGCATGGCCACGCTGGAAGGGCCGATGCTCGCCATCAAGTCGGTCAACTCGCTCTCGCATTACACGGACTGGACCGTGGCCCATGTTCACACCGGCGCGCTCGGCTGGAATGGCTTCTTCACTTTCAGCATGCTCTACTGGCTCATCCCGCGGCTCTACCAAACCAGGCTTTGGTCGATCAAACTGGCGAACTGGCACTTCTGGATCGCCCTGCTCGGCATGATGTTTTATGCGGTGCCCATGTATTGGGCCGGTGTCACCCAGGGATTGATGTGGAAACAGTTCACCCCCGAAGCGTTTCTGCAGTATCCGAACTTCCTCGAGACGGTGTTGCAACTGATCCCGATGTACCGCCTGCGCGCTATCGGCGGTACGCTCTACATCATCGGGGCCTTTGTCATGGCCTACAACCTGTGGAAGACGGCCAGGAGCGGGGTGTTCCAACCAGAGCAGGAAGTCCAGGCCGCGCCGGTCGCAAAGAAAACCGGGTCGGAGCCTGGCAAGAATCCCTGGGGTCATCGCTGGCTGGAAGGGAAGCCGCTGTTGTTCACCACGCTCACCCTGGTGGCCATTCTCATCGGCGGGGCCGTGGAGATCATTCCGATGTATCTGATCAAGAGCAACGTCCCGACCATCACCAGCGTGCAGCCTTACACGCCGCTCGAAGTGCTCGGCCGCGACATCTACATCCGCGAAGGCTGCGTGGGCTGTCACTCCCAGATGATTCGTCCGTTCCGCAGCGAGACCGAGCGCTACGGCGAGTACTCCAAGGCGGGTGAATTCATCTACGATCATCCCTTCCTCTGGGGTTCCAAACGCAGCGGCCCGGATTTGCAACGCGAGGGCGGGAAGTACCCCGACGCCTGGCACTATAATCACATGGACGACCCGCGCCTCACCTCGCCCGGCTCCATCATGCCGCGCTATTCGTGGCTGCTGACCCAGAAGCTCGACACGAACGCGCTCCCCGCGCGGATCGCCGCCTTGCGCAAGGTGGGTGTGCCTTATCCGGCGGGCTTCGAGAAGGGGGCCGCGCAGAAGTCCCTCTCGACCCAGGCCAGCCAGGTGGTGGCGAACCTCAAGCAGGGTTCCGTGACCAACGCCCCGGCGGACACGGAAATCATCGCGCTCATCGCCTATCTTCAGCGCCTCGGCACCGACATCAAGGCGATGCCGGCTAGCCCCGCGCCCGCGCCCAAAACGGCCGCGCTCAACACGGTCGGTGAGACAAATAATTAGGGAGATCTATGATACAAAACGTCCTTCGCGACATTGGCGGCATCGGACTCTACGGAGTGATTTCCGTCTGCCTGTTCTTCCTCGTCTTCAGCGTGGCGGTCATCCGCGCCTGCCTGTTGAAGAAATCGTTTGTCACGGCCATGAGCGTGCTGCCGCTGGATGACGGTCAGCCCGTCGACCGCCAGAAAGGAGTCGCCCACCATGAATAACGAACCTCGCGATCCGCTGCTGCTGGACCACGAAGCGGATGGCATCAAGGAACTGGACAACAACCTGCCGCGCTGGTGGGTGTGGCTCTTCTACCTCTGCATCGCTTACGCGGTCTTTTACATGACGTATTACCACGTCCTCAAAGCGGGCGATCTGCAAATCGCCGAGTATGACAAGGAGACGGCCGTGGGGGAGAAAATCAAATCCGAGGCCATCGGGAAATTTGAGGCCAACCTCGCGTCGCTCACGCCCTCACAGGACTCCGCCGTGCTGGCGCAGGGCTTGCAGACCTACACCACTCTTTGTTCTCCCTGCCATCGGCCGGATGGCGGCGGACTGGTCGGCCCCAACTTCTGCGACGACTATTGGATTCACGGTTCGAACTACCTCGACACCGTCAAGGTCATCATTAATGGCGTGCCGGAGAAAGGCATGTTGACCTGGCGCGGGGTGCTCAAGCCCAATGAGATTCAGGCGGTCGCCAGCTACATCTACCAGTTCCGCGGTACCACCCCGCCCAACCCCAAAGTCCGGGAAGACCAGGCGGTGCCGGAGAAGCCGAACATTTATGAATGATATCTGCCTGGTTCGCCAAGAAATCCCAGGTTCGTCAAACTTCGCCAAAAATGGCGTCGAAGTCCTGAGCGCCATGCATGACGCGGACGATTTCGACTGCGTCCGCACGCACACGATAGAAGATGAGGTAATTCGAATAGCCGCTGACTCCGAAGGATCGGAGGTCGGTGAGGAGAGGGTTTTGGAATCGCCTGCACCGACCCAACTGGGGCAATTCGCCCAGCAAGGCAAAAGTGGTGAAGGCCGCTTCCTGAACCCGGTCGGCGGCGTCCGGATTGTCTGCGGCAATGTAGGCGTGGATTTCGTCAAGGTCGTCCCGCGCCGCCGGAGCGAGAACGAACTTCATGCCGGACGCCGAGCTCTGGCTCGTTCTCTCAACTCCTGCACCGCCATCTCCCCGGAAAGCCCCGCGCCATCGTCCAGCTGCCGGACGCCTTCGGCGAGTTTCTCTTCAAGCTCCGCTGCGCTGGCGACGACGAAGCGAGGCGGGATCTGTTTCACTTGGCTGGTCGCCAAGGTGAGACGTGCCACCGGACTGTCGTTGAGTGTGATGACAATCTCCCGCTCGGTCGGCAGGCTTTGCACCAGTTCACCGAGCCGCTGTTTTGCTTCGTCCAGTGTGACCGTTGACATGGTTGGAAAGTCTCACACTCCAACCACCCCGACAAGTCATCTGATTTCCCCAGGCGCGGGAGTGCCATCGTGACTGAGCCTGCAAAAATTCAGCCTCACGATGACCATGGCGTGTCCCAGGACATCAATTGGGAAGACTTCCGCGATCACCTCGCCACCGCCGATCAGCAGGGCAATCGTCGCTGGCTCCACCCGAAGAAACCCTCGGGTCCGTGGCACCGGCGCCGCGCGTGGTTCGCCACGGCTCTCATTGTCATCATGTTTGCCGGACCGTGGATTCGCATCCACGGCAATCCGCTCCTCCTCTTCAACATCGTCGAGCGCAGGTTCTCCATCCTCGGTCAGATTTTCTGGCCGCAGGACTTCGTCATCTTCGCCGTCGCCATGCTCGTGTTCATCACCGGCATCATCATCTTCACCACCGCGTTCGGGCGGCTTTGGTGCGGTTGGGCCTGTCCGCAGACGGTGATGATGGAGATGGTTTTCCGCAAAATTGAATACTGCATCGAAGGGGATGCCGCCGAACAACGCGCCCTCGACGCCGCCCCGTGGAACGGGCGCAAGGTGTTCAAGAAGGTGCTCAAGCAGGTCGTCTTTTTCGTGCTCTCCTTCATCGTCGCCAACACTCTGCTTGCCTACATCATCGGCAGCGAAAAATTGCTCGCCATTCAGTTTGACGATCCGCGCCAGCATCTCGGCGGGCTGACGGCCATGGTGCTGTTCACGCTTCTCTTCTACGGCATCTTCGCGCGCTTCCGCGAGCAGGCCTGCACTTTCATCTGTCCCTACGGCCGTTTCCAATCCGCCGTGCTCGACGAAAACTCAATGGTCGTGGCCTACGACCACAAACGCGGCGAGAAGCGTGCCCCGCTCCACCGTGACCAATCCCACACGCAGCGCGCCGCCGCCGGCCAGGGCGATTGTGTTTCGTGCCGTCAATGTGTCGCGGTCTGCCCCACGGGCATCGACATCCGCAACGGAACCCAGATGGAGTGCGTCAACTGCACGGCCTGCATCGACGCCTGCGACACCATCATGGACAAGGTCGGCCGGCCGCGTGGCCTGATCCGTTTCGCCTCGCTCAATAATATCGAACGCGGTGAGCCCCAGCGCTTCACCGCGCGCATGAAACTGTACGCGTCCATCCTCGCCGCGCTCATCGGGCTGTTTCTGTTCCTCGTCTTCACCCGTGCCGAAGTCGGGACCACCATCCTGCGCGCCCCCGGCGCCCTCTTCCAGCAAACCGCCGGGGGTAAAATTCAAAACCTCTACACGATGAAAATCATCAACAAGACTTCCCGTGACCTGGCGTTGGAACTCAGACTGGAGAACCTGCCTGGGAACATCCGATTGATGGGGGCCGGCCCTTTCGTCGTTCCCAAGGAAAGTCAGGGACAGACGTCGGTGCTGATTGAAATTGACCCCGCCGCACTCACCGGCAACAGCACGAAACTCAAGATTGGTGTTTATGCCAATGACAAACGTCTCGAAACGGTGACCACCGGTTTTGTCGGCCCCCGCAGATGAATCCCATGAACTCGACCCTCGCCAAACCCTCCCGCAACTCCTGGCCCCATGCCATCATCGCTTGGTTCGTCATTTTCGGCGCCGCGCTGGCCGCGTGGGTCAGCGTGGCGCTCCGGCAAAAAATAGACCTCGTCCGCGCGGACTATTACGAGGAGGAGGTCCACTATCAGGGCCAGGTCGATCGCTTGACTCGCACGGCCGCGCTGCGGAGCGAGGTGTCCATCCACCACGATGCGTCGAAGCGTGAAATCACCCTGCTCCTGCCCGCCGCCCACCGCTCGCCCCGCCCCGAAGGCAGCATTCACTTCTACCGTCCCTCCGATGCGGGGCTCGACTTCAAAGTCCCCCTGGCCGTCGATGGGGCCGGCTTGCAACGCATCGGCACAGACGCGCTGCGCGGCGGGCTTTGGAAAGTGCGCGTCCAGTGGAATGCGGTTGGCCACAATTACTTCTACGAACAGGTCATTGTTGCCGATGCATCCAGCCAGGCTCTGCCGATGGCTGGGAAGGGCGCCCCATTCACCCCTCCGGCCGCTGGAAAGCCGCCCTTGAACTAGTCTGCTGTCCTTGAAGTGTCTGCCATTATTTCTTCGAGTTTAGCGCGTGCGCGGGTGATTTTTTCCAGGATGGCGGCACCTTCGGCACGCCAGACGTAGCGCTGCGGTTGGCGGTTGCGTTCGGCCAGCCAGGCT
>JANNEF010000408.1:0-3873 GCA_031378375.1 Verrucomicrobiota bacterium
GTGCCCGGTGCTCGGGCCAAGCGTTGAAGTTCCGTTCGTTGCTCTGCGGACAGGTGCAGTGGCAGTTTGGGGCGAGCCATGTCGAAAGCCTGGCACAACTTCGTCCACTTAGTAAAGTGTTTTGTGAGACACTACACTAGCGGTTGGGCGCGGTGGCGATGCGGTTTTGCAATTGCGCCAGATCGTGGAGCAGTTCGGCGGCGTTCGGGTAACGACGGCGCGGGTCGCTCTCGCAGGCGCGGTTGATGATGTCGTTGAGCTCCATCAACTCGTCGCGGTCGGGTCGCTCAATGATCGAACTGGGCAAATCCGGGAACTGGTTGCGGTCCCGTCCCATGCTGGCCTCATAGATCACCTTCCCCAGACTGAACACGTCGCCGGACATGGTGCCCGGCCCCTCCGGGGGGATGTATCCAGGCGTGCCGAGGTAGGTGACTTCGCGTCCGGCCTCGGCCATCTGGGTGACGAGGCCCACGTCGGCGAGCTTGGGTTCGCCGTCCACGAAGATGATGTTGGAGGGTTTGATGTCGCGGTGGAGGAGTTTTTTCTTCTGGAGGTAAGCCAGCGCGGCGGCGAGGTGCAACGCGAGGGCCAGGCATTCGCGCGCGGGCAGTTGGCCGCGCCGGTCCAGTTCGCGGGCGAGATTCTTGGCGGTGTAAGTGGCGGGGTTGACGCGCTGGCCGGCGGCTTCATCGTCGCCCAGTTCCATGATGTAAAAGAAGTAGCCTTCCGGATCGTTGTTCCCGACGTGCAGGATGTGGACGAGGCCCGGATGCTGGCGCGAGATGGGGGTGTATTCCTTGATGCCGCGAAACTCGCGCTCATACGGGTCGGGGTTGGCGAAGCTGGCACGGTAAACAATCTTGACGGCGTGGTAGTGGTTTATCTGATCACGCGCCAGCCAGATTTCACCGTAAGCACCTTTGCCGATGCAACGGAGCATGGTGTGGTTGGGGATGGGCGGGGGCACGCCTTCACCGATGACCGGCCGGGCGATTCGGGTCGGGTCGGCGGTGGAGACCGGCGGGACGGAGGGCGCGGTGTCGGAAAGCGCGTGGGACGGGGCGGCGGGTGATTTGCCGAGAGTGGTGGGCTGGTCATGCTCGTGCAGGATGTGCGGCGTGTGCAGCGCGGAGCGGGCGGTGGCCAGCGCGCGCAAGAGCGTGTCCTTCTCGTCCGTGACCTGGCGCGTATAGGCGAGGACAGTCCAGCCCAGGGCCACGGGGATTTGCACCGCGCCGACGATGAGCCACGCGAACCACAGGTGGGCGAGAACATGCAGGAGGTAGGCGACGACCAGCAACGCGAGGAGAAGCCCCAGCGCCAGCCCCAGCGCTGGCAACGGACGGCACCGGCCGAGCGCGCCACCGATGAACGCGCCCAGCAAGATGAAGATGCCGACCTCGGCGAGCGGCGGCGGCTGGGTGAGATAGTCGCGGCGCACAAAATTGAGGAAGGCGGTGGCCTGCAATTCGACCCCGGGCGTTTCGCCGTCGCCCCAGCGGGTGAACGGCGTGGGGTGCTCGTCCCGGGTGGTGCCTTGCGAGTTGATGATCGGTTTGGACCCGATGAAGAGGACTTTGTCGCGCAGCTTTTCCGGTGGGAGCGGGACCGGATCGAGAATTTGACGGTAGCTGACCGAGGGCACGGTGCCGGGAGGGCCGTAATGGTTGAACCACACGTTGGGCCGTTGCACCAGCGGCGCGTGCCCCGTGAGCCGGGCCGTCTGCAACGCGAGACTGGGGAAGTTGGCATCATGGAAATGCCGGCGCACGATGCCGTCCGGCCCGCGCGGCAGTTCCACCGCACCGGACCACGGGGTCGCGGAGCCGATGGGTTCCTCGGCGCTGCGCAGGGTGACGCCCTGGATGACGCCGCGGGCATTCACGAGTTCGATGCTGCCGGCCAGCACGACGTTGCTCAGAGTGGTGATGGCGTCAGCCAGTTCACGCGAGGCGGCGGCGGCGGTGTTATTGGTGGGCCGGTCGAAGAGCACGTCGAAGACGACCGCGCGAACGCCGGTGTTGGTCAGCGCGCGCAAGAGGCGCGCGTGGAGGGCGCGGTCCCACGCGGGATTGTCCGGGTCTTGTTGCAATGCTCTGCGGGAATCCTCGTCCATGAAGACCACGAGCGCCTCGGAGTTTGTGAGGGTCACGTCGGGACGGAAGTAGAACGGGAGGTCGTAGCTGAGGTTGGCGAGCTTGGTGCCCAGGTCGGTGACCAGGAACAGCACGCCCAGCACGACGCTGCCAGCCGCGCCGATGGCGGCGTTGCGCGCTTTGCCCGACAGGATGTTCTTGAGTTTCACGCCCGCGTAGTGCGACGGTCGCCAGCGGTTGAGCGTGTCCGCCATCGCCGCGCGAAGTGTGCGGCAGCGGGCGGGGAATCAGAAGTAAAATTTGAAACTGGCGGCCAGCGTGCGCTCGCGGGGCAGATCCGGGGTCAGGTTGAGCGGATTCAACCGGTAGTCCTGGTCGGAGATGTTGAGGACGCCCAGACGGACTTCCGCCCGTCGCCGGGGCGAGCGCCAGCCGACGGAAGCGTTGAATTGCCAGAACTCGTCTCCGGGCAGCGCGGGCTTGTAGCCTTTGTTGTTCTGCATGGACCAGATGGCGTCCGTCTCGGCGAACCAGCCGCGCGGGGAATTGAAGATGGCATATACCTCGGCGCGGTGGAGCGTGGCGATCTGGGTTTGACGGGGTTGGAACGTTCCCACAATCACGGCATTGGCGGGGATGTCCACGAAGTCATCGTCGAACTTCGCGCGGCTGACGCGGTAGCTCGCGCCGAAGGACCAGTGCTCGCCGGCCAACTGATTCAAGGTGACGGTCAGGGTCTGCTCCTTGTAAGCCAGCGTCTCGCGCGTGCTGAAACGGTCAATGAATTGAGCGAAAGGGCGCGGAGCCCCCGGCACGAACAAGGGCACGAGGAAGGCTCCGACGCTTCGGTCCACTTGGGACATGATCAATTCGGCTTGCACGCCAAAGTAGGTTCGGGTGGAAAACTGCTGGTCCAGCGCGATGCCCCAGGTTTCAAACTTCGGCGTGGCGTTGGGGCCGCCAATCGATTCAGGGATGATGCTGCGGAAGGATTGGTTAAACCCAGCCAGTTGCGACGGCTCGAGTTGGAAACTCTGGTCAAAGCTGACGCCGCCCAGCGAGCGGCTGAAAGCGGCCCGGAGCGTGGTGTGCTCGGCAGGCGTCCACGTCAGGCCTGCTTTGGGGGAAAGTCGGTCGCGATTTTCCGTCTGTTCGGAAACCGGCGCGAATCGGAAATTCGACGGGAAGTGCACGCGGTCATAGCTGACGCCCGCCGAGAGAAGCAAAGCCTCCGCTGGCTGAAGATGGTAATAACCGTATAGATTCACGCGTTCGAATCCCGGATTGAATTCCTCGTTCAGCGCGTCGGGTTTGAACAGGCCGGAGATAGAGATCGTGTTACGGTTGCGAACCGTAATCTCGCCCGCCTGGAAACGCCCCCCCGCTACGACAGTGTGGATGTCGCGATGGAACAAGTGCTGCACCTCGGCGGTAAACACGGCCAGATCGCTCTCGTAATTCTGGCCGAAAGGGGTGTCACTCAGCACCTGGGTAATCGGTCCACCGGCGGCTGGCCGTTGCAGGATCAGCGGGGTCTGGCTCCCGTTGGTAAACTGCAATGAGTCGTGCAGGCGGCCCGCCAGAAAGACCGTATGCACTCCCGGTGCCCACTCGCGGTGGTAGCCGATAAGCAGCAGCGGCTCCTGATTATCCGTGAAGCGATAGTGGTTGGTCAGGCCCCGCGCCCGCGGATCGTAAACCTGATTTAGATTTCCACCCTCGCTCGTACTGTAGATCCCCTGGAAATACAGGCTGTCGCTGGCGGTGATCTGCT
>JANNEF010000410.1:0-12510 GCA_031378375.1 Verrucomicrobiota bacterium
GTGCCCGGTGCTCGGGCCAAGCGTTGAAGTTCCGTTCGTTGCTCTGCGGACAGGTGCAGTGGCAGTTTGGGGCGAGCCATGTCGAAAGCCTGGCACAACTTCGTCCACTTAGTAAAGTGTTTTGTGAGACACTACACTAGCCGCGTGCGGCCTGCCCGGCGCCGGCACCGACCGGATATGCGATTGAATAAGCCGTCCAGACGTGAAAGTCTGACACTATGTTCTTCAAGGCCGAAGCCGGGGGGACCACTTGACCAGAACACCCGAGATCAAAACCGAATTGCATGAAACAAAAGTCTGACATCAACGGCACCTGGAACGATGACCCGGCCCATTTTCTCCGGCCCAGGGGCATGGCGCGGCGCAGCTTTCTGCAGGTCGGCATGGTGGCCGGGCTGGGGGTTACGCTGGGGGATTTCTTCCGCATGAGGGCGGGTGCCGACATCAAGAACTACGAGTCCAAGGAGGGGAAGGCCAAGAGCGTCATCCACATTTTCCTGCCGGGCGGCATGGCCCATCAGGAATCGTTCGATCCCAAGCCGTATGCGCCGGTGGAATACCGTGGCCCGCTCGGCACGGTGAAGACCAAACTCGACGGCGTGCTCTTCAGCCAGAACCTGGCGAAGACGGCCCAGATCGCGGACAAGATCACCGTCTGCCGCTCGATGAGCCACGGCGAGGCGGCGCACGAGCGCGGCACACACAACATGTTCACCGGATACCGTCCCAGCCCGGCGCTGTCGTATCCCTCGTTCGGTTCGGTGGTGTCGCACGAGTTTGGCCCGCGCCGGAGCATGCCTCCGTATGTGTGCATTCCGAGTGTGCCCAACGAGTATGCCGGCAGTGGCTACCTTAGCTCGGCCTACGGGCCGTTCGCGGTCGGGTCCGATCCCGCCGATGCCAATTTCCAGGTCAAGGATCTCGTCCTGCCGGGTGGCCTGAGTGTCGAGCGGTTTGAAAAGCGCAAGACGATGCTTCAGAAGGTGGACGCGCATTTCCGCAATCTGGAGAAGGCCGATGCGCTTGATGCGATGGATACGTTCTACCAGCGGGCCTACGCCTTGATCAGTTCGAAGGAGGCGCGCGAGGCTTTCAACATGGGTGCCGAGACCGACAAGATGAAGGAGGCTTACGGCAAAAATGCCGCCGGACTGCGGATGTTGCTCGCGCGACGCCTCGTCGAAGCCGGCGTGCGCATGGTGTCGCTCACCTACGGCGGCTGGGATCACCACGATAACATCGCCGGGGCCATCAACGGCCAGCTCCCGCCGTTCGATCAGGCGTTCGCGATGCTCATCTCGGACCTCGAACAACGCGGCCTGCTCGATTCGACGCTGGTGGTGGTGAGCAGCGAGTTCGGACGCACTCCGAAGATCAACGCCACCAGCGGTCGTGACCACTGGCCCAAGGTCTTCAGCGTGGTGCTGGCCGGAGGTGGGATCAAGAGGGGATCCATCCACGGTTCCTCCGACGCCACCGCGTCCGAGCCGGACGAGAAGCCGCTGAGCGTGGAGGATTTCGCCACGACGATCTATCACCAGATGGGCATTGTCGCGGACAAGGAGTTGATGGCACCCGGCAACCGGCCCATCGAGATCGTGGATGGCGGCAAGGTAGTGAAGGAATTGTTGGCCTAGCCAGCCCTATGACGCCACACGCATCCGGCTGGACGCTTCGTTACCACAGCTTGCTCGCCATGTTGCTGCTGGGCGGATCGGCGGGGCTTCTGCACGCCACCACACCGGGCCTCGCGCTGGTCACGCCCCGAGGCGCGCAGCGGGGCACCGAGATGGAAGCCGTTTTCCACGGTGCCCGCCTGGGCGATGCCCAGGAAATTCTATTCTACGAGACGGGCATCTCAGTCGTCTCGTTGAATGCTTCCAACGCCGCCCAGCTCAAGGTCCGGCTCAAGATCGATCCCGCCGCCCGCCTGGGCCAGCATGTCGTTCGCGTGCGGACGGCTGGCGGCCTCAGCGAAGCCCGGACCTTTTCGGTCGGCCAGTATCCGGTGGCCGAGGAGAAGGAGCCGAACAACGATTTCGCCGCGCCCCAAAAAATTGCGCTCAACACCACCGTCCACGGAATCGCCGGGAACGAGGACATTGATTATTTTCTGGTCGAGGCGAAGAAGGGCCAGCGCATCACGGTGGAGGTGGAAGCGATGCGGCTTGGTTCCGCGCTGGTGGACTGCCACGTCGCCATTCTCGATTTGAAACGCTTCGAGCTGGCTGCGTGCGATGATTCGGCGTTCGCCCTGCAGGATCCGGTTGCCTCCATCCTCGCCCCCGAGGACGCCAGTTATGTGGTGGCCGTGCGCGAGAGCAGTTATGCCGGCAACGACGGCAGCCGTTACTGCCTGCATGTCGGCGAGGCGCCGCGTCCCCGCATCGCCTACCCCGCCGGCGGCAAGGCGGGCGAGGAGGTGGCCGTGAAGTTTCTCGGCGACGTGCGTGGTGACTTCACGCAGACGGTTAAACTGCCCGCGAATGCTACCGGCGACTTCGATTATTACCTCGTGCAAGACGGCCAATCCGTCCCGTCCCCGATCCGGCTGCGGACCGTGTCATTCGGCAATGTCTCCGAGGTGGAGCCTAACGACACCGCCGCAGTCGCGACCAACGGCGCGCCGCCGTTGCCGCTCGCCTTCAACGGCATCATCGAAAAAACTGGCGATGTGGATTTTTTCCGGTTCACGGCGAAGGCCGGGCAGAAGTTCGACGTGCGTTGCGTGGCCCGGGGCATCCACTCGCCGTTGGATTCGGTGCTGGCCATTCACAAGGCCGACGGAGCCCAACTCGCCGACAACGACGATTCCGGCGGCCCGGACAGCCTCATCAACTGGACGGTGCCCGCAGATGGCGATTACCTCGTGTCCGTGCGGGATCATCTCGGCAAGGGCGGGCCGGGGTATGTCTATCGCGTCGAGTTCAACCCGGTGGGACCGGGACTTACGCTCGGCATTCCGGAGTTCGCGCGGAACAGTCAGGAGCGCAACTCGGTGTCCGTGCCGCGCGGCAACCGGTTCGCGACCTTGATCCGGGTGGCCCGCGCCAACTTCGGCGGGGACGTGGTGTTGCGCGCGCCGGAACTGCCCGCGGGAGTGACGATGGCGTGCGATGCCATCGCCGCCAGCGTGAACGAGGTGCCGGTCGTGTTCGAAGCCGCGACCAACGCCGCGCTCGGCGCGAAACTCATGCCGCTGCTCGGCCAGCACGCCACCAATCAGGCCATCGCGGGCGGCTTCAAGCAGACGCTCGAACTCATCTATGGGGAGCCGAACAACACAATCTATTACAAGACCACGGTGGATCGGTTGGCCGTGGCGGTGACGGAGGAGGTGCCATTCAAGATCGCGGTCATCGAACCGAAGGTGCCGCTCGTGCAGAACGGCTCGATGAATCTCAAGGTGGTCGCCGAGCGCCGCGATGGCTTCAAAGCGCCGATCAAGTTGAGCATGCTCTGGAACCCGCCCGGCGTTGGCTCGCAAAATGAAGTCGTCATCGGCGAGGGCCAGGCCGAAGCCCTTTACCCGATCAACGCCAACAGCGACGCGGCGACGCGCTCGTGGAAGATCGCCATTCTCGCGAATGGCGACGCTGGCAAAGGCCAGGTATGGACCTCGTCGCAGTTGGCCAGTCTGACCGTCGGGGCACCGTTCGTCGCCATGCAGATCCCGATGGCGGCAGGCGAGCAGGGAAAAGACGTGGGGGTGCTCTGCAAGGTTCAGCAACTCCAGTCGTTCGACGGCGAAGCGCAAGTGCAGCTACTCGGCCTGCCGCCCAAGGTTCAGATCACGAAGAACCCGCTGACAATTACGAAGACGAACCAGGAGGTGCTCTTCATCTCAACGCTCGCCGCCGATGCGCCGGTGGGGCAGCACAAGTCGCTGTTCGCCCAAGTCATCGTCATGAAGGATGGCGAACCGATCGCGCATAGCGTGGGTGGCGGCGGCGTGCTGCGCATTGATGCCCCGCCACCGCCCAAACCCAACGCGGCGGCGCCACCATCCGCCGTCGCGCAAGTCGCACCCACGCCGGAGCCGGCCAAAGTCGTGGCCCCGCCCAAGCCGCTCTCGCGTCTGGAAAAGCTGCGCCTCGACGCCAGGGACCGTGCCCAGGCGCAGCAAAAATAACCCGCTCATCATGCCCCGTCTCTTCACGATTCTCCTGGCGATCCTCGCCCTCACTTTTACGGCTGCGGCTGACCGCCAGCTTGCCAAGGTTGAAGTTTTTCCGTCCGCCGTGACGTTGTTGCATGCGCGCGATCGTCAGAGCCTCGTCGTGCAGGCGACGTACAGCGACGGCGTCACGCGCGATGTCAGCGCCGAGGCGAAATACACGTTCGCCAATCCCGCGATCGCGAAGCTGAATGGCCATCTCGTCACGGCCGCCACTGATGGCGCGACGGAACTGAAGGTCGAGTTTCAAGGCCAGACACTCACCGTGGCCGTCAACGTCAAGGACGCCGCCAAGCCGCGTCCGGTCAGTTTCAAAAACGACGTGATGCCCGTATTCCTGCGCGCGGGTTGCAACGCCGGTTCCTGTCACGGCGCGGCCCGGGGCAAGGACGGTTTCCGGCTCTCCCTGTTCGGGTTCGACCCGGACGGTGATTATCACCGCATCACGCGCGAGCTGGCGACGCGCCGTGCAAATCTCGCCCTGCCGCATGAATCACTGGTGGTGATGAAAGGCGCGGGCAAGGTGCCGCACACCGGCGGCGAGCGGTTCAAGGAGGGCGACGAGGAATACAACGCGATCATCCGCTGGCTCGAAGCCGGTGTGCCCAACGACGCGCCGGACGTGATCAAGCCCGTCGCCATGGAGATTCTTCCCCGGCAGGCCGTGCTCGAGGGCACGGGCGCAACGCAGCGCATGACGGTGAGCGCCACTTATTCCGATGGTTCGAAGCGCGACGTCACCAGCCTCTGCCTCTTCCTCTCCAACAATGATACTTCGGCGAAAATTGATCCGGGCGGACTGGTCACCGCCGGCCAGCGTGGCGAGGCCTTTGTCATGGCGCGCTTCGCGACCTTCACCGTCGGTTCGCAGGTCATCGTCATTCCCAAGGCCCTCAAGTATGAGTGGCCCGGCGTTCCGGAGAACAACTACGTGGACACCCTCGTGTTCAACAAGCACAAGAAGCTGCGGATCGTTCCCTCCGGTCTGTGCAGCGACGAGGTGTTTGTCCGTCGCGCCTTTCTCGACATCACCGGCGGGCTGCCATCGCGCGCGGAGTGCGACCGTTTCCTCGCCGGCACCGATCCCGGCAAGCGGGACAAGCTGATCGACGAGTTGCTGGGCCGGAAGGAGTTCGTCGAGCTGTGGGTCATGAAATTCTCCGAGCTGCTGCGCATCCGCAGCGACGGCAACCAGCGCATGAGCTACAAGGCCACGCTGCTCTACTTCAACTGGCTGAACGAGAAGCTCGCGGCCAACGTGCCCATGAACGAGATCGTGAAGGAGTTGCTCTCCTCGGCTGGCGGCACGTTCAACAATCCCGCCAGCAACTTCTACCAGGTCGAGCAGGAGACGTTGAAGCTCAGTGAGAACGTCGCGCAGGTCTTCCTCGGCATGCGCCTGCAGTGTGCCCAGTGCCACAACCATCCCTTCGACCGCTGGACCATGGATGACTATTACAGCTTCGCCGCTTTCTTCAGCCAGGTCGGCCGTAAGAGCGCGGAAGATCCGCGCGAGCGCATCATCTTCAACTCCGGTGGCGGCGAGGTGAAGCACCCGGTCGGCGGTCGCGACATGGCGCCCCGCTTCCTCGGTGCCGAAACCCCCGACGTCAAAGGCCGGGATCGCCGTCAGGTTCTGGCCGAGTGGCTCGCGTCGCCGAAGAATCCCTACTTCGCGCGCAACCTCGTCAACCTCGTCTGGGCGCATTTCCTTGGTCGCGGCATCATCGAACCGGTGGACGACGTGCGCATCAGCAACCCGGCGGTGAACCCCGAGCTGCTGGATGAACTGGCCCGGCGGTTCACCGAATACAACTACGACTTCAAAAAACTCGTGGCTGACATTTGCAAGTCACGCGTTTACCAGCTCTCCACCCAGCCCAACGACTCCAACCAGCTCGACACGAAGAATTACTCGCACGCGCAGGTGCGCCGCATCCGCGCCGAGGTGCTGCTCGACATCATCTCGCAGGTGACCGAGACGAAGAACAAGTTTCAGGGTCTGCCGCTCGGTGCGCGCGCCGTGCAGATCGCCGACGGTAACGTGAACACCTATTTCCTCACCACCTTCGGCCGCGCCAGGCGCGACACCGTCTGCTCGTGCGAGGTGGTCATGGAGCCGAACCTTTCACAGGCGCTGCACCTGTTGCTGGGGGACACCGTCAACAGCCGCATTCCGCAGGGTGGCGTCATCGCGAAGCAGCTCAAGGACGGACGGACGCCGGCGCAGGTGATCGAGGAGCTTTATGTCCGCTGTTTCAGCCGCCCACCGACGGCGAAGGAACTGGAGGAGCTTTCCCGGGACATCGTCGGTGAAAAGAATCCGCAGGACGCGCTCGAAGACCTGTTCTGGTCGCTGCTCAACGCGAAGGAGTTTGTGTTCAATCATTGAGGAGGCCCATGGTGAAGACATCCCCCTCAGTTTCCGTTTCTGTTCTGCTCATCCTCGGCGCTGTTTGTTTCGTCGCCCCCGTGCGCGTCGTCGCCGCGGACAAGGTCACCTACGATGACCACATCGCGCCCCTCCTCCGGAATCACTGCCTCAATTGTCACAACCCGGACAAGCGGAAGGCCGACCTCGACGCCTCCACCTACACGGGCATCCTGAAGGGCGGGGGCAGCGGCAAGGCGCTCGTGGCCGAAGACGCCGCGGGCAGTTTGCTCTGGAAGCTCATCAATCACCTCGAAGAACCCAACATGCCGCCCAAGGCACCGAAGCTTCCGGATGCCGAGTTGGCCGTGATCAAAAAATGGATCGACGGTGGCCTGCTGGAAAACACCGGCTCCAAGGCAATCGCCGGCAGGAAGCCCAACGCCAATCTCGAGCTCAAGCTGACTGCGACTGGCAAACCCGCCGGCCCGCCGCCGATGCCCAACGGCGATTTGCGGTTGGAGCCCCTCATTCGGGCGGCGCGTCCCGGTGCCATTCCCGCGCTGGCCGCCAGCCCCTGGGCGCCACTCGTTGCCATCGCCGGGCAAAAGCAGATCGTTCTCTACCACCTCGACACGCTGGCCATCGAAGGCATCCTGCCGTTCCCGGAAGGCTTTCCCTACGTCGTAAAGTTCAGCCAGAGCGGCCAGTTGCTCCTGGCGGGCGGCGGCCTCGGAGCGAAGCTTGGCAAAGTCGTCCTCTTCAATGTCTCCACTGGCCGGCGTGTCGCGGAAGTGGGCGACGAGTACGACACCGTGAATGCTGCCGACATTTCACCGGATCAAACCCAGGTGGCTTTGGGCGGCCCAGGGAAACTGGTTCGCATTTACTCGACGGCCACTGGTGAACTCCTGCACACGATCCAGAAGCACACCGATTGGATCACGGCCATCGCCTACAGCCCCGACGGCGTGCTGCTGGCCACGGGCGACCGCAACGGCGGCGTGCATCTGTGGGAAGCCGGGAGCGCCAACGCGTACAGCGAACTCAAGTCGAGCACTGCCCAGACCATCACGGACCTCGCCTGGCGCGATGATTCAAACATGATCGCCACCACCGGCGATGATGGCCTTATCCGGCTTTGGGAAGTGGAGAACAGCACGCGCGTGCTGAACATCACCGCCAACGCCGGCGGGGTTCAGGCTGTCCGCTTCAGCCACGACGGGCGCCTCGTCTCTGCCGGACGCGATCGCGCCGCCCGGCTCTGGGATGCCAGCGGTACGCTGCTACGGGCGTTCGATGCGTTCAGCGACATCGCGTTGGTCGCCGCCATTTCGCATGACATGACCAAGGTCATCGCTGGCGACTACACCGGCGAAGTGCGTGTTTGGAATACCGCCGACGGCAAGCTGCTTGGCAAGCTCGACGCCAATCCTCCCACGCTCACCGAGCGACTCGAAGCCGATGGGAAGCGGCTCGTGGAAGCGAAGACGAACCACACCAAACTGGGCGGCGCCCGTGCCATTGCCCAGGACGCGTTCACCAAGGCCGCCGCCGCCCTCGAAGCCGCCCGCCAGAACGCCACCAACACCGCCACTGCTTCCAAGGCCGCCGAAGCCGCGGTCACCGCCGCCCGGCAATCATTCGCCCAGGCCACCTTGGCGCGAGACAGCGCGCAGAAAGAAACGCAGGCGAAGCAAGTCGAACTGGAAGGTAGGAACGCGGCGCTCGCGGCCGCGCAAAAATCATTGGCGCAATCGCAGGGCGTGCTCAAGCCGACCCAGGAGGCGCTCGCCGCTGCCGAGGCTTCGCAGAAGGCGTCGGCCGAGGCCGGTGCCAAAGCCAAGGCTGCCGCCGACGCTTCGCCCGGCGTCGCGCAACTCGCCGAAGCCGCCAATCAGGCCAGGACCGTCGCTGAACAATCTTCCGCCGCGCTTGCCGCTCTGCAGAAAGGCATCACTGAAGTCGGCTCGCGAGTGAAGGCGGGCGAGACCGCCGCCGGCGACGCGCAAGCCGCCGTTGCTCAAGCCCAGGCCGCTCAGACCGTATCCCAAAAGTCGCTCGGTGACGCCATCGCTGCGCTGACAAACGCTGAAGCGAATGTCAAGGCGGCGAGCGAGGGTCATCAGAAAGCCGTCACCACTGCGGATGCCGCCGCCAAAGCCATTCCCCCCGCCGAAGCGCAGGTGAAAGCTGCCGGCGATGCGTTGGCGCAGGCCAAGGCACAGGTGGATGACGCGACCGCACAGCTTGCGGCGCTGGAGAAGAACCTGGCTCGATGGAAAGCCGGTCAGTTCAACCTCCAGGTGCTCGCCGCCGCCGATGAACTCGCCAGAAAGCAAACTGCGTCCGACCTCGCGCTCGCCCAGGCGGACAACTTGCAAGCCGCCGCCGAACGGACTGCCGCCGAATTGGCCGCAGTGAAGAAGGCCATCGCCGACGCGCCCGGACTGATTAGCACGAAGACGGAAGACTTGAACAAGGCCAAGGCCGCATTCGACGCTGCCAACGCCGCCGTGCCGAACCTGAAAAACGACTTGGCCACCAAACAAGGCGCTGCGGCCGCAGCCGCCGGCCCGCTTCAGACGGCGACCGAATCGCTCGCCAAGGCACAGGCGACTCTCAAAGCCGTCCAGGACCTCGTCGCCAGCGCCGCCGCGACGAGCAAGTCTGCCACCGAGACCGTCGCCAAGGCCAAGGCTGTTGCCGGCGCCAATCCCGGCGTACCGCTCATCGCCGAAGCTGCCGCGAAAGCGCAACCGGCCGCCACCGAAGCTGCCGTCGCGCTCGAAGCCGCGCGCACAGCCGTCGCCGAAATTGAATCCCAGGCGAAACGCGCCACCGACGCCCACACCCAGGCGAAAGCCGCCGCCGACACCGCGACTCAAGCCGCGACCGCCGCTCAGCAAGCCCTCGACAAACAACCCGCCGCAATCAAGTCCGCCGAAGCCGCCCTCGTCTCGGCGAACGACGCACTTACCAAAACCAAAACCGCCGCCGACGAACTCCCCAAGAAAGTCGCCGCGCTCGAAGTCGCCATGACGGCCGCAGCCGCCGCCGCCACCACCGCGCGCGACCTTGCCACCAAAGCCGCCGCGGAAGTCACCCCGCTCAAGCAGAAGCACGAGCTGCTCGTGGGCGAGTATCAGAAGCTGAAACCGCACGGGTGACGTTCACTTCGCCCGGTGGTCGTGGAGTCGTTACGCCGCGAAACTCTCTTCGCGACCTTCCCTTGGTATCAAGATGCGCTGGCCAACATTTTCCCAAAGCGGCTTGAGACTCGGTTCGTCCAGGGCCAGCGATTTGACGGCGTCGGCGTCGCCAAGCTCAGTGGCCTTATCCAGCCAGTTCCACACCCCGGCCATATCGCCCATCTGGCAGACACAACAGGCGAGGTTGTAGGCGATGCGCCAATCCGTCGGGAACCGCCTTGCGGCGGCGAGCAAGTGCTGCCGGGCTTCCTCGAGGCGCCCCAGCTTTTGGAGCGCAAAGGCGCGGTAAATCCAGCCGATGGGCTCGCCCGGCAGCGCCGCGACGAGAGCCTGGGCCAAGTCGTGAGCCGCCTGCCACTGGCCGGAACGGGTGTGAATTTCCCAATTCACGAGCAGCACATGGGGGTGGATTTTTTCGGACGTGGGTTGCGGGTTCAACGTCGCGGCGGGCGCGAAGGAGGTTGGTGTTTCGTCCGGTGTTCTTGTTTCTCTTTGCATACGTTGTCTTGCAGAAGTCATCGGTTGCCGGGCCGTTTGAATGCAGTGCGGAGACTACCACGGCGGCATTACGAAGATCTACGGTAGCCAATGAGGAAAACGGATTGGGGAAACCAACCCCAATCCGTAGCCGCCCGCGAGCGAGTCGGCCCGAGGTGCGCGAGGGGGTGAAGGTTGAAGCGGCAGCCCAGATTGGCCACGAAGGCACCAACTCACAAAGGCGGTGAAGACGCAGACAAGCTTGCCCCGCCAGCATCTCACCATCAGGTGAACGATCCCAAGGCCGTGGTTGCCCCAGCGACCAGGTCCTTTCGCTTCGTGGCTTGGTGGCTCAACTGCTTGTTCCAGATTGAACGCGGTCATCTCATTCGTCGGAATGCCGCCGCCGTTTGTTTCCGGGAAACGGCGTTGCACTGAGGTGTAGGCTCTGTTTCGATCCGGCATCAACATCGCGATCATCGGCGGCGGTCCGGCAGGCCTGCGGGCAGCGGAAGTGGCGGCGGCGGGCGGCGCGTCGGTGACGCTGTTCGATGCCAGGCCGTCCGTGGGTCGGAAGTTTCTCGTCGCCGGTCGCGGCGGCCTGAATCTCACCCACGCCGAGCCACGCGAACGCTTTGTCACGCGCTACACCGGTCCGGAAGCACCGGGTGAATGGTGGACGGCCCTGCTCGCCGAATTCGATCCCGATGCGTTGCGGAACTGGGCGGCGGACCTGGGGGTGGAGACGTTTGCCGCGACCAGCGGCCGCGTTTATCCGCGCGCGCTCAAGGCGGCACCGCTGTTGCGCCGCTGGGTGCATCGGCTGCGCGAAGCCGGAGTGCGCTTCGCGTTGCGCCAGCGCCTGACAGGGCTGCGGGCGGGCACGCGGTGGCAGGTTGATTTCCAATCGGAGGGCGAGGTCCGCACCTTCGAGGCGGACGCGGTGATCCTCGCGCTGGGCGGCGGTTCGTGGCCGGAGACGGGTTCCGATGGCACGTGGATTCCAGTGCTGGAAAAATTGGGCGTGTCAGTCGCTCCCTTGATGCCGGCCAATTGCGGCTGGGAACTCCCCTGGCCGCCCGCCGTGCTTGCGCAGGCGGAAGGCCGGCCGCTCAAGAACATTTCGGCCCGCGCGGGTGAAGTCACGGTGGTGGGTGAACTGCTCGTGACCAGTTACGGCCTGGAGGGCGGCGCGATCTACCAACTCGGCCCGGCACTGCGCGCGCTGCCGGAGCCGGAGATCCTCATTGATTTCAAGCCCGCCCACACCGTCGGGCAACTCGTGAAGAAACTGGGCAACTGTCCGCGCAACTTTCTCGCGGAAGCCCGTTCCCGCTGGCGGCTGTGCGACGCGGCCTTTGCGATCCTCGAAAATTTGCCGGGGCGCGGGCCGTTCACTTCCGCGGAGTCGCTTGCCGCGACTGTCAAAGGTTGCGCGCTGCGGCTGGCCGGACCCCGCCCGCTGGCGGAGGCGATCTCCTCTGCGGGTGGCGTTCGCTGGAGTGAACTGGATTCCTCGCTCATGGTGCGCCGGCTGCCGGGAGTCTTTCTCGCCGGTGAAATGATTGATTGGGACGCCCCGACTGGCGGCTATCTGATGCAGGGTTGCTTTGCGACGGGCACTCGCGCCGCACGCGGTGCGCTGGAGTGGCTGCAGGCGGCGTCTGCCCCGACGTGCGATCCGATCAGCGCGGGCCAGTAGGGTTGCATCGTTACGGTTCAGCGGCGACCGCCGGGGGCGGTTCCAACTCCACACTGCGCGATCGCCGCCAGCGTTGGAGCAGGCCTTGGCTCGGACTCAGCACCCACGCCAGACAGAAAAGCGCTGCGGCCATCACGACCATTGCGCCGGCCATCGAGCAGTCGAGCCACAGGGCCAGGTGCATCCCCAGCACGGAACTGAGCGCCGCGTGAACCACGGACAGCATCAGCACCACTGGCAGCCGGTGCGAGAGCAGCGACGCCGTCGCGCCGGGAATAATCAACATGGCAACGACAAGGATGGCACCGACGGATTCAAACGCGCTGACGACCACGACCGACAGCAGGCTCATCAAACTGTAGTGGGCGACGGTCGCGTTGATGCCGAGCGAAACCGCCAGGCCGGGATCGAATGAACTCACGAGCAGTTCCTTGTAGAACACCGCGATGAGAATGACCGTCGCCAGCGCGACGAGGGCCATGCGCAGCACGGGGGGCGGCGGGAGCGTGAGGCCGGCCCATTGCACGGGCGGTTCCAGGCCAACGAAGGCGATCTCGCCGTAGAGCACGCA
>JANNEF010000421.1:0-3410 GCA_031378375.1 Verrucomicrobiota bacterium
GGCCTTTTCGATGTTCGCTGCATATCCGCAGGCTTCGCAGTAAACAACTTCATTTTCCCCCGTCTCTGCCGGCACCATAAATTCGTGGGAATAGTTGCCGCCAATGACGCCGGTGTCGGCCTCGACCGGGAAGTTCTGCAAACCGCATCGGTCAAAGATGCGTTTGTAAGCATCGTACATCTTGTGATAGCTCACCATCGCGGCCTCATCGCTCACGTCGAAGCTGTAGGCGTCCTTCATGATGAATTCCTTGGCGCGCATGAGGCCGAAGCGCGGGCGAATTTCGTCACGGAACTTGACCTGGACCTGGTAGAAGTTCACCGGCATCTGCCGGTAGGAACTGACTTCACCGGCGACCAGGGTGGTGATGACTTCCTCGGCGGTCGGGCTGAGCACCCATTCTTTCTTCGCGCGGTCGCGGACCTTGTACAAGCCCTCGCCCATGGTTTCGTAACGTCCGCTCTGGTGCCAGATGTCCGTGGGCTGGAGCGCGGGCATTAGCACTTCGAGCGCGCCGGCGCGATCCATCTCCTCGCGGACGATGCGTTCAACCTTGCGCAACGAGCGCAGGCCGAGCGGCAGGAACGTGTAGAGGCCGCCCGTAAGCTTGCGGATGAGGCCGGCACGCAGGAGCAGCTTGTGCGAGGTGATCTCCGCGTCAGCAGGAGTTTCCTTGAGGGTGGGAATGAGGGTTTGGGTCCAGTGCATAGGGAGGAGAGAAGGTCAGTTTCGGGCGGTTTTGCGTGATGACGTGATAATGGCGACCAATTCGTCGGTTGCTTTGAAGAGTCGTTTCAATTTGGGATGTTCGCGCGAGATCACATCAAGGGCGAAGGTTTTTGTCCGCGTCGTCAGCGCTTGCATGACAGGATGGGGCGGGCGGCTCGCACCTCTCCCTTCTCACCTCTCACCTCACTTGACGGTGTTGACCAGCGGTGTCAGTCCCTGAATGCGCACTTCCAGCCGGTCGCCCGATTCAATCGGACCCACGCCGCTGGGCGTGCCGGTGAGGATGACGTCGCCGGGCACCAGCGTCATGTTCGTCGAAACGAAACTCACCAGATGATAGCAGTTGAAGATGAGCTGGCTGGTGTTCGAGTTCTGCCGGAGCTGGCCGTTTTGAAAAAGCTGGATGGTGAGATCATGCGGGTCAATCTTCGTCTCCACGTACGGCCCCAGCGGCGTGAATGTGTCGAACGACTTGCACCGCGCCCACTGGCTTTCGGAATTCTGAATCGTGCGATCGGTAATGTCCTCCGACGCCGTGTAACCAAAGATGTAGCGCGCGGCGGCGGCGGGCGTCACATTGCGCACGCGCCGGCCGATGACAATGGCCAGCTCCGCCTCGAAGTCGGTGCGGTGTTTCGCAAAGGGGATCTCCACCTTCGCGCCGTCAGGGATGAGCGACGTGGTGGCCTTGAGCCAGAACAGCGGCTCCTTCGGCAGCGGCTTGCCAGACTCGCGCGCGTGGTCCGCGTAGTTCAGTCCGACGGCGATTATCTTCGACGGGCTGACGGGCGTGAGCGTGCGCAGCCCTTTGAACGGCGTCGGCTTCTTGTCGAACGAAGGGGAGCCGAACACATCGCCGTGCAGACGAAACAGTTCACCGTCCACCACCTTCGCGTGGAAAATCTCGTCGCCTTTTTGGAATCGCCCGATTGCTGCCATAGTTTTGTTGGCGGCAGTAGTAACAAATCGCCGGGGCGTGTCGCAAGCTCTATCTCGGAATCCGCGCGGCTGTAGCGCGATTCCCGCCAAAGACGAGATTGCCACGGGGCGGGGTGTGCATTAACATTTCCAGCACCTCCCGAAGCATTCGGAAGGCGAACAGGAAAACAATGCAGATGCCCTTCACCTGCCTCCTTGCAGCGACGCTTGCGCTCTTGTGCGGCCTGCCTGCGGCCGCAGCGGTCACGATTTATGTGACGAACTTGCAGGACTCCGAGCCAGGTTCGTTGCGGCAGGCGATTGCCAGTTCCCAGTCGGGTGATGTAATTCGATTCCGCACCAACGGAATCATCGTGTTGACCAACGGACAACTGTCCATCGACAAGAGCCTGCGGATCGTCGGCCCCGGCGCGAGCAATCTCACGGTAAGCGGCAATAACTCCAACCGGGTGTTCGACGTTGGGGCAGGTGTCACTTGTTATTTTGGCGGGATAAGCATACGTGGGGGTCGTGCGGCCGAAATAGCCGGCGCCTCGGGTGGCGGCATACGGAACAGAGGGCACCTGACTTTGATCGAGTGCCATGTGATCGCAAACGCCGCCGGAACAGGCAGCGCCGGAACGACACCGTCGGGAACCGGGGCGTCCGGGTACCCTGGCGGGGCGGGCGGTTTTGGGGGAGGGGTGCATAATTCGGGGAACTTGACGTTGGTTTCCTGCCTGATCATAAGCAACGTCGCCGGAGCCGGTGGGTTTGGTGGACACGGTACCGGAGGAGTTAATGGCGGCCCCGGCAGTGTCGCGAGCTCCGGTGGGGCGGGCGCCCAAGGCGGTCCGGGGGGCACCGGCGGGGCCATCTTCAGTTCTGGTACGTTGGTGATAGAAAAGTGTGCCATCGCCAATAATCAGGCAGGTGCTGGTGGAAGAGGCGGACGTGGTGGCAATGGAGGCTTGGGATATTGGGCTGGCGACCCCGGAGGTTCGGGAGGATCGGGGGGCAGCGGGGGGCAGGGAGGTCACGGTGGGGGAATCCATAACATCGGAACCATCATTTTAACCGGCACTACCGTGAGCAACAATACGGCTGGCAACGGAGGTCAAGCCGGAGATGGAGGGTGGCCAGGATTCCCTCGTGGACGTGCTGGCCTTTCCGGAGTTGGTGGGCAAGGGGGCAGCGGCGGCGGCGTTTGGAGCACGCAAGTCCTGACGGCTACGAACTGCACGTTCTACGCCAATCGTAGCGGATTGGGTTTTCCATTCGGTGGCAGTGGAGGCAGTGGAGGCGCAATCGGGAACTTGGGAAACATGATTTTGTCCGCCTGTACGATCGCGGCCAACTCGGCCGGAAACGGAGGCACGGGAACATCGGTCTTTATGACTGCGGGGCGACCAGGTGGGGATGGAGGAAACGGCGGTGGCATTTACAACAGCATGCTGCTGGCAGTCGTGGGCTGCACGATTTCCGACAATAGGTGCGGCGATGGGGCACAAGGAGGACCGGGGACCTCGGAAACACCGGGAGGTCGCGGGGGATTTGGCGGCAGTGGCGGTGGCATTTACAGTTTTCAGACCGGGTCGGCTTTGCAAAACTCGATTCTGGCAAATAATACCAACTACGTTAATTGGCTGGTAGAAGTTAAGCGGCGGGGATAGCCTTTGGGCATGGCCAGACCCCGAGCAAAATTAGATCGTTGCGGTGAGGCGGACCTCGTCACCCGCCGCCTCCACACCGAACCTCCCGGA
>JANNEF010000424.1:0-54602 GCA_031378375.1 Verrucomicrobiota bacterium
GCGGTGTTGCAGGCCGAACTGCAACGCTTCTGGCGAGACGCCCGCCGCGTGCACTCCCTCGTCTTCGATTGGCTGCTGCTTCAAGCAAACACTTCTTCCAGAGCCGTTATACTACTCTATTAACGTAGTTGGTATAATACGATGCGATCCCGGCGCAACCAGGCCGCGTTCCTGCAACCCGCAGGTTAAGCCCCACCCGCGGTCCGCCGACATATTAACTGACCCAGCCGACGGGCCGTGAACTTTGGCCGTTGGGCTTGGCAGTTATGGCAGCACTCAAATCTTACCGGAAAACAGGGCGGATACCGGCGTTCCGCGCGCCCGCGCGTTTCGCGAAGACGGTTGAAGATCTTTTCCCAGCAAGCTGGACTCGGAAGCCGCTAGACTCACGCACATCATGAATGACGATCTTTTCCTCTTCGTCCCCGGCGGAATGGTGGCCGTTGGCGGGCTTGTCATTCTCCTCGCCGGCTGGTTTTTGCTGCGCCTGATACGAGGCACCACCCGCAAGAAGTCCGAACTGGCCATGCTTTCGCTGGTCGCGGATAAGACCGACAACGTGGTCGTCATCACCGGGGCCGATGGTCTCACCGAATGGATCAACCCCGCTTTTACACGGTTGAGCGGATGTGACTCCGCCGAGGCTCTCGGCAAGACGCCGGGGAGCGTGTTGCTGGGCAAGCTGCCCGGCGCGCGTACGATCGAAAAAATCAAGGAAGGAATGCAAAGCCGGGAGCACTTCACGCTCGAAACGCTTTGCACACACAAGGACGGCAATCGCTATTGGCTCTCGCTGAATTTCACGCCGGTGTTCGATGACCGGGGGGGATTGACTCATTTCATTGGCGTGGGCACGGACATCACCGCCGCCAAACGCGCGGTGGACGATCTGGCGCGGGTCAATCGCCGCAATGAACTGCTCCTGAACGCCGCCGGCGAAGGCATCTATGGCGTGGATTTGCAGGGGAACATCTCGTTCATCAATCCCGCCGGCGGGCGGCTCACCGGCTGGCAACCCATCGAATTGGTCGGCCAGCCGGCCAGCGTGATTCTGCATCAACTCCGCCTCACCAAACGGCCCACCGGACAGGAGGATCACTTTGCCGCCACGGCCTGCAAGGACGGCTCGGTGCTCATCGGCGACTTCGATCAATTCCGCCGCAAGGATGGCGCGGTCTTTCCCGTGGAATACACCAACACGACAATCTGTGAAGGCGCTCATGTCGTCGGCACGGTGGTGGTGTTCCGTGACATCTCGGACCGCAAACAGGGCGAAGTGATGCGCGGGCGGCAAGCGCGACAGTTCGCCTTGCGCGCCGACGTCGGCTACGCGCTGGCCGCCAACGACACGCTGCCCAACACCCTGCACCGTTCCGCGCAAGCCATCGTCAAGCATCTCGAGGGTGCGTTCGCGCGCATCTGGACGCTCAGTGCCGATGAAAAAAATCTGGAGTTGCAGGCCAGCGCCGGCCTCTACACCCAGCTCAACGGCCATCACAGCCGCATTGCCGTTGGCAGCACGAAGGTCGGGGTCATCGCCCGGGAGCGCGTCCCGCAGATGACCAATGATCTGGCGAACGACCCCTTTGTCAGCGACCGCGAATGGGTGAAGCGCGAAAAAATGATCGGCTTCGTCGGATTCCCGTTGTTCGTGGAGAACCGGCTCATCGGCGTGATGGCGATGTTTTCCCGCAACCGGCTGCCAGATGACTCGTTCGAGATGCTGGGAGCGGTGGCCGATTCCATCGCGCAAGGCATCGTGCGCAAGCGCGCGGAGGAGAAGGTCGGCGAGCAAGCCGCGCTGCTGGACAAGGCCCAGGACGCCATTCTCGTGATGGATATGGAAGACCGCGTGGTCTATTGGAACAAGAGCGCCGAGCGTCTCTACGGCTGGCCCGCGAAGGAAGCTTACGGCAAGCGCACGGATGAGTTGATTTACCGCGATGCCTCCTACTTCAACCGCTCCCGGCAGGAAGTCATGGAAAAGGGCGAGTGGCGTGGCGAATGTTGCCAGGTCACCCGCGGTGACGAGAATGCCATCGTCGAAAGCCAGTGGACCCTCGTGCAGGACGACGCGGGCCAGCCCAAGTCCATTCTGCTCGTCAACACCAACATCAGCGAGAAGAAGAGCATTGAAGCGCAGTTCCTCCGGACCCAGCGCATGGAAAGCATCGGCACACTGGCCGGCGGCATCGCGCACGACTTGAACAACGTGCTGGCGCCGATCCTGATGTCCGTCGAAATCCTCAAGGAGAAGTTCAAGGACGATCACAGCCGGCGGATGCTCGGCGTCCTCGAATCCAGCGCCAAGCGCGGCGCCGACATGGTCAAGCAGGTGCTGACCTTTGCTCGCGGCGTGGACGGCGAGCGCGTGTTGCTCCAGACCAAACACCTGCTCAAGGAAGTTGCCAAGATCGTCAGCGAGACGTTTCCGAAGTCCATCCAACTCCGCACGAGCATCGCGGAAAATCTGTGGACCACCATGGGCGATGCCACGCAATTGCACCAGGTGATGGTGAATCTCGCGGTCAACGCCCGCGACGCGATGCCCGAGGGCGGCGTGATCACCTTGAGTGCGGAGAACACCGTCATCGAGGCCAGCCAGGGTCTGAACGACGGCCGTGCCAAGCCGGGTTCCTACGTCGTCATCAAAGTCAGCGACTCCGGCACGGGCATTCCCCCAGAAGTTTTGGACAAGATTTTTGAGCCGTTTTTTACGACCAAGGAGATGGGCAAGGGCACCGGCCTCGGCTTGGCCACAGTATTGGGCATCGTCAAAAGCCATGGCGGATTTGTGGACGTCCAGACTGAAGTGGACAACGGCACGACCTTTCTCATTTACCTCCCCGCACTGGAAAACACCGCCGCGCAGGCCGGCGAGACCGGGCAACGCAAGCTGCCGGTGGGCAACGGCGAACTAATTCTCGCGGTGGACGATGAGGCCGCCGTTTTGACGATGACCAAGGAGACGCTGGAAACTTACGGCTATCGGGTGTTGACGGCCAGCGACGGCACGGAAGCCATTGCTGCGTATTCTACGCATCGCCACGAAATTCGCGGCGTGCTCACGGACATGCTGATGCCGTTCATGGACGGCCCGGCCACGATCCGCGCGCTTCGGAAACTCGATCCCGGCGTGAAAATCATCGCCGCCAGCGGCCTCATGGACAGCGACAAAGTGAAAGACTCCACGGGAATGGACAACCTCGCGTTTCTGATGAAGCCCTATACGGCGGAGAAGCTGTTGAACACGATCCACAAAACTCTGGCGGAGACAAATTGAGCCAGGGCCACGCACCAACAGCCATCAGTCCCGCCGAGAAATACCGCCTCGTCACCGACTAAACCACCCTTCCAGAGGCCGGTGAAAATTCGCTGAAAATAACTGTTGTATTTTGCCGAAGTTACGGAAATGCTCCGCCCAGTTAGATAACTTGTCGATTTCAAGGCATGGTAAATCTTCAGTTGAAACGTTCTTCAGTGATGATTTGAAACCCGATGGTCGGGAACAGTCTGGGAAAGGGCAGTCAGTCTACGAAATAGAAATCATCATGAGTACCAAACTGTTTGTGGGAAATCTCTCCTTCAACACCACTGAAAACGATCTCCAGGATCTCTTCGCCGCCCACGGCACCGTGGCTGCGGTGGATTTGATCATGGACAAGATGAGCGGCCGCCCCCGCGGCTTCGCGTTCGTCACCATGGAAACGAAGGAAGCGGCCGATGCCGCCATCCAGGCCCTCCACGGCAAAAGCGTGGACGGTCGCGATTTGACCGTCAACGAAGCCCGCCCGCGTGAAGAACGCCCGGCGCGCGGCGGCGGTGGTGGCGGTGGCGGCGGTGGTGGCGGTGGCGGCGGTGGTGGCGGTGGCGGTGGTTACGGCGGTGGCGGTGGCGGTCGGGGTGGTCGTCGCGAACACAGCCCATACTAAGCAATTCATGTCATGGCGCGGGATCCGGTTCGACGGATTCCGCGCTTTTTTATCCGATCATCGAAACCTGCCCTTCGACGCCCGATCTATCTCTGACCCGGCAGGAAGCAGCCAAGTATGGAACAAGTCGAACAGCACATTGAATTGGAAGGCCGAATTCACACCGTTCTGCCTGGCACCATGTTTCGCGTTGAGTTGGACAACAAGCATCAGGTGCTGGCGCACATCTCCGGCAAGATGCGCAAGCGCTTCATCCGCCTGACGGTCGGCGACCGCGTGAAAATCGAAATGTCTCCCTACGATTTGAACAAGGCGCGGATTGTTTACCGGCTGTGACCGGGGAACGTGGTGGAGATGAAGCCACGTCAAAACACTTCAAGTCCGCGCTCCATTTCCTCCACTTCACCGCCGGACACAAAGCGCATTGAACACAAAGGCTCTGGGCGCTTCAACTCCAGCCGGCTGAATGGATCGCCCCCTGTCGCCGTCGGCCAGACTCGGGTTTCGCGTGACTTTCGCCCCCGCCCGCCACAGATTCCCCGCGCTTGAAGCGCACAAAAAAAACCTCTCCAGTCTCCCGCAGCGGACGGTTTGCCAGCGGTCCTGCCGCGCAAGTCGCCGCGTTCACCGAATCCATTTCTTTCGACTGGCGGCTGTGGGAACACGATCTTCTCGGCTCCATCGCTCACGCCACGATGCTGCAAAAAATCGGCCTGCTCACGCGCGCCGAACTGGCGGCCATCACGCGCGGGCTAGAAACCATTGGCCGGGAGATCACCGCCGGAAAGTTTCGCTGGCGACCGGAGTTGGAAGACGTTCACATGAACATCGAGGCGGAATTGACGCGCCGCGTGCCTGCTGGCGCGAAACTTCACACCGGCCGTTCGCGCAACGATCAGGTCGCGCTCGACCTGCGGCTGTGGTTGCGCGACGAAATCGTCGGATTGGCCGGCGAAGTGCGCACGCTCCAGGCCGCGCTGGTCGAACTGGGCGAGAACAATTCCGACGTGGTCATCCCCGGCTACACGCATTTGCAACGGGCACAGCCGGTTTACTTCGCACACCATCTGTTGGCGTATGTGGAAATGCTGGCGCGCGATTACGAGCGGCTGGGCGATTGCTTTGTGCGCACGAATGTTTGTCCTTTGGGCAGCGGAGCCATCGCCGGTTCGACGCTGCCGTTGGACCGCGAATTTGTGGCGGGGTTGCTCGGCTTCGTGGACGGCCAGGGCCGGCCGCTCGTCACGCAGAACTCGATGGACGCGGTGAGCGACCGGGATTTCGCCGTGGAATTTTGCGGCGTCGCGGCGCTGCTGGCGGTGCATCTGTCGCGGCTGGCGGAGGACGTGATTCTCTGGGCCAGCGCGGAGTTTAATTTCATCAAAATTGCCGATGCCTACACCACGGGCTCGTCGCTGATGCCGCAGAAGAAAAATCCCGACGTGGCGGAACTGACGCGCGGCAAGTCCGCCCGCGTCATCGGCAATCTCGTTTCCTTGCTGACACTGTTGAAGGGGCTGCCGATGACCTACAACCGCGACTTGCAGGAAGACAAGGAGCGGCTGTTCGACACGGCGGACACGGTGCGCGCCACGGTGCGAATCATGGCGGCGATGCTGCAGCACACGCACATTAACCAGGCTGCCTGCGCCGACGCCGCGCGCGACCCGCTGTTGCTGGCGACGGACCTGGCGGATTACCTCGTGCGGAAGGGAATGCCGTTTCGGCAGGCGCACCATGTCGTCGGCGCGGTCGTGGCGCTGGCCGAGCGGACGGGCAAGCCGCTCGATCACCTCGCACTGGCGGAATTTCAGTCAGTGGACAAAACGTTCGGCGGGGACGTGAAGGAAGTTTTCAACCTTGATCGGGCGATGGCGCGTCGGAGCCTGGTCGGCGCGCCGGGAACGAAGGAAGTGAAGCAACAACTGACGCGATGGCGGAAGCAGCTGCAATGACCACCACGCTCAACCGCGCGAGGCTTACTTCTCGCCAGCCTGGTCGGCAAGGTTCTTCAAATACTGCTCCACCAACGGGCCATATTCCTGCGGATACTTCTCGCCCTGGGATTGGAGAATCGCCGCGCGATCCCGCTTCGGCAGTCCGGTGAATTGCCCCGTCCCGGCAGTGCCACGTCGCGGGCCTTCCGCACCGCCGGAACCGGCCCAATTGCCTTCGCGTCCGTTGCCCTGCTGCCCCGGTGTTCCCTGCCCCTGCCCTGGCCCTTGTCCTTCGCCCTGGCCCTGACCTTGCCCTTTGCCTTTTCCCTTTCCTTTACCTTGGCCTTGACCCTGACCTTCGCCCTGACCCTGACCTTGGGCCATCGCCGCGTCGGAGTTAAGCCCAGCTTGCGCCAAGGCGAGCGCGGCCTGGGCCTGGGCCAGCGCCTGGGCGGCGGCGGCGGCGCTTGCTTGTGCAGGCGGACCCTGGCCGGCCTCTGCCTGCGCCGCCCCGCTGGACAACGACCCCTCCGCCGACTCCAACGCCGCTTGTGCCGACGGGGGCAATTGCCCTAACGCGCCAGCGGCCAGCGGACCAATCTTGTTGCCGGCCTTCTCCAGTGATTTGGAGGCCGCCTTCATCGCGGATTCACCGGCCGCCTGCTGGGCGGCGAGCAATGACTCGGCCATCTGCCTCACCTCGGCCTGCTGTTGCGCAAGCTCCGGCAGGGAGGCGGCTGCTTCGCCCGGCTCGGGTTTGGCTTCTCCCGGCTGACCCGGTTGCCCGGACTCCTGCGCCTTTTGCAAAGCGCTCTGCGCTTTCTTCATCTCACCAATCGCAGCGGGAAGATTGTTTTGCTCCAATTGCTTCGCCGCCTGTTGCGCGGCGGCCTGCGCGGCCTGCTGCGCCGACTTCTGCTCCTTGCTCGCGGGCGAGGGTGGCTGCCCGTCCTGATTTTTTTGCGCCAGCGACTTGGCAATGTCCTGCTGTTTCTTCTGCAACGACTCCATCAAGCCCGGCGGACTTTGCTGCATCTCCGCCATCGCCTGGTTGACGTCCTGTTGGGCCTGCTCGATGATCTGTTGCGCGTCGGCCAGCGAACTGTCCGCTGGCGGCAGGCCGAGTTGATCGCGCAATTCGTCGATCTTCCGCTCCAGCTCCCGTTTCGCCAGGTACAGTTCCGACAGCGCCTCCGTTTGTTTCGGCTGCGCAGCTTTGGGCGCGGTCTGGTCCAGCGCTCCTTTCGCCGCGAACATGTGATCCTTCGCGTAGCCCAGGTGCTGCGCGGCGGGAGCGACGTGCTCCGCCGTGTCCTGCTGCAACTGCCCCGTGTCCTTGCCCAACTTGTCCTGCCGCGTCGCCAGCGCCTTCGCCTTCTCCGCAACCGGTTCCTTCGTCAACGCCTCCTTCGCCGTAGCCAGTTGCGTCTTTTGCTGCTCCTCGATGATGGCAACCAGCCGCTTGAGCAACTCCTCCAACAGCGCCAGTTCCTTTTCCACCGCTTCCAGTTTGGCAATTTCTTCGCCGAGCTGCTGATCCGCCTTTTGCAGCGCGTCCAGCGCGGCCTGCTGGGCGGGCGCATTGTTCTGCTGTTGCGCCAGTGAGTTCTGCGCCTTCTGCATTTGGGCGGCGGCCTCGCCGAGCGAGGACGCGGCGGGAGGCGCTTTCGACGCGGCCTTGGATTGTAAATCCTGCGCCTTGTCCTTCAAGTCCCCCTGCTTCGGCGCCTTCGCTTGCAGCTCCTTCTTCTCCGCAGCGGCCGTCTCTGCTTTGAGCGTCTCCTCCTGTTTGATCAATTCCTTCACCTGTTCCTGCAATTCCTTCAACGACGCCAGCGCGTTCTCCGGCTTCTCCGCCTGTTCCTCCGCCTTGGCCAGTTGCTCCACCAACTCCCGCCGTGCCTGCGCCATGTTCATCAACGCTTCGTCCTGCTTGGGCGGCGCCTGCTCGCGCTTTTTCTTCGTGTCCTGCGACGCGGCCAGCTCGCTGCGCGCCTCCTGCATCCGATCGGTCGCGGTTTTCAACAGTTCTGCGGCGACGGGCGCCAGACTGTCCACGTCCTTGCGGATCAACTCCGTGGTATCCACCACGGCAGCCTGTTTGGTCTCCACTTCCGTCACGGCTTCCTTCTCCACCTTTTCCGTGTCCGCCTTCACCCGTTTCTGCTCGTCCATGGCGCGGTCCAGTTCCTGAATGGCCTGCTTGAGCGCGTCCGTCGCGTCCTGCGACAAAATGAGCAGCCGCGCGATTTCCCGCAATTGATCGCGCGACTTCTTCTCGCTCCCCGTGGCACTGAGCAATTTCCCCACGCGCAACTCCTCGACCGCCGAGTTCAACGCCGGGAACAGTCCGCCCTCCTGCACCTGCTGCATCGCCGCGCGCGGCCGCTCGGCGGTCGGCCCGTCGCCAATCTCCTTCGCCAGCTTCTCCAGCTTGCCGATGATGGGCGTGACCTCGTCCTTCAACGTCTCCTGTTCGGTTTGCTGGAACTTCCAATTGATTTGCTGCCCCTCGTCGAAGGAACTCGCCTGCTTTCCGTCGGTTTTCTTGGCCAGCCACACCCCCAGCCACATGTTGGCTGACTGCCGCGCCGCCAGCTCCTTCAAACGCAGCGACAACTCGTAGAGCGCCTGCTGCCGCTGATACTCCAGCACCAACTGCTGGAGCTGCGTGATGATCATCTTCTGCCCCGCGTACGCCTCCGCCGCGCGTTTCGTCGAGGTGATGCTCTCGCCCCCCTCGCGCGCCTGCTGGAGGAAGCCGATCACCTTCTCCATGTCCTTCTCCGTCAATTTCCCCAGCACGCCGCGGATGGCGCGCAACACCTTCACGTCCTCCCCCGAGATGCCGTTGCGATCGAACTCCGCGATGATGGCCTCCAACTGGCCACCCACGCGCGAGGTCGTCGAGCGGATTTGCTGCTGCTTCAATTCCTGTTGCAAGAAGCGATCGTTGCCAGTGGGCGCTGGCGAGGGTGCTGCGGGTGAAACCGCGGCAAGCAGCGCGAAAGCAAACGCGAGGAGAAAGGCGGAGGTTTTCATAAGCTCAAAATGGATGTCGAAGCGGTTTGACCCCGCTGACAGCGAGTAAATTCAAGGCGGAATGCCATCGGCCCATACCGTAAGCGCCCCGCCCGATTTCACAATCGCAAAAAACCGGCACCCGCCCGGCACGGAAACGGGTTGCCCAGGCGGTTGGCGTCACTGCCAACCGCCTGGATCCCGTTCTGCCGTGCCTATTCGACTTTTACTTCGACGGCCTTGGGTTTCGCCTGCTCGCTCTTGGGCAGATGCACGCGCAGGATGCCGTCCTTGAACAGGGCGGATACCTTCGCGCCATTCGCATCGTCGGGCAGCGCGAACGTGCGCGCGAAACTACCGTAGGCCCGCTCGATTCGATGATACTTGCGGCCTTTTTCTTCTTTCTCGAGCTTGCGTTCGCCGGTGATGGTCAGCACTCCGTTCTCGACGGTCACTTTGACGTCCTCGCGCTTGACCTCCGGCAGTTCGGCCTTGATGACAAACTCAGCGTCATCTTCAGTGATGTCCACCCGGGGTGCCCATTCGGGAACGGTGAGGGCTTCCTCACGCTCACCGTCCCGACGCTGCGGCCAGCGGCCAAAAAGCGACGAGAGGCGGGTGGAAAAGTCATCAAGCTCGCGGAACGGATTCCAATGCGTGGCGGTAGCGGGGTCGTATTTGGTTAGTATGTTCATTCGTTCATGCCTTTCATGCGGAGCCAGTGTTATTACACTCCGGTGGGCGGCGGCTCCGCCTGTGCCACCAACAGAGAACCTTCGCCCGCGCTCGTTTCAGCGCCGCAGCGAGCGGTCACTTATCCATTATCAGGAGGCGTGCCAGCGCCATGGCCGGCGAAATCTCCTGAAAACCGTGGGTCTTGCGCATCCCCCCGTCGCAAGGCACTCGGGAAGTGTGACAAGATGGATCACCCCGAAGGAAAATCTGTCACAGCGGAACACCACGCACTGACGCAATGAGGGGCAACGACTGGCGGTGGTTGGATGGGCTTTGGTTTCTTCGGATGAAATGCTGGCGACGGCCATGCCGCAGTTCGTGTGCGCCGCTGATCATTTGCACCCGCTTTTCCGGGAACTGTGTTCGGCACGGGTGGTCCAATTTTGACGTGCCACCGAGTCGGCCCCCGGCCCGCTGACGCGCCCATCAAGGGTGTGTAAACGCGCACGGTGCTCTTCGAACGGCAGTTGGCCAAGTTGCGGCGTTCACGGCGCGCGACCCGACGCGCAACTGGAAAGGATTCAAGACTTGGTGGGCGCGTGGTGGCGCGGTTGATCCAGGAAGGTGCCGCATTTTTTCCTCCGTCTCCTCCGCTCTCGCTGGTTAAACTAGCCTGGATGCAACGACTGGATGTGGCCCTCGTCGAGCGCGGCCTGTGCGACAGCCGCGAACAGGCCAAACGCGCCATCATGGCGGGACAAGTCCAAGTGAACGGGCAGCTTGCCGTCAAGCCCAGCGACTCCGTCAAACCCGGCGACACGTTGCATCTGCTCGCCCGGGAGAAATACGTCAGCCGCGGCGGACTCAAGCTGGAGGCGGCGCTGTTACATTTCCAAGTGGAAGTTTCCGGGGTGACGGCGGTGGACGTGGGCGCAAGCACGGGCGGGTTTACCGACTGCCTGCTGCAGCATGGGGCGGCGAAAGTGTTCGCCGTGGACGTGGGGCACGGGCAACTCGCGTGGAAGTTGCGCCAGGATGCGCGCGTGGTGGTGATGGAAAAAACCAACGCGCGCGAACTCACGCGGGCGAAGTTCCCACAACCGTTTGAGCCGGCGGAACTGGCGGTGATTGACTGCTCGTTCATCTCGCTTCGCAAAATTCTTCCCCCCGTTGTTGCCTTGCTCCACCCGTCCGCTAGAATCATCGCGCTCATCAAACCGCAGTTCGAGGCTGGCAGGGCCGAAGCGGACAAAGGCGCGGGCGTCATCACGGACCCGGCGATCCATGCGCGCGTGTTGCGGGAGCTGGAAGAGTTCGTGGGCGCGCAGGCGGCGCTGCGCTGGCGGGGCGTCATCGCGTCGCCGCTGCTGGGGCCGGCGGGCAATAAGGAATTTTTGGTGCTGATTGAAAAAACTGGCTGAACACATCCGGCGCATCGGGCTGATCGCCAATTCCGACAAGGCCGCCTGTCGCAATCTGGTGCGCCAGGCCGCCAAAATTATCCGCGCCACCCGGCGTTCCGTGGTGGCCGATGTCGCGACCGCGCGGCTGGGCGGCTTGCAGGTGGAGACGTTCCTGGACGCGGCGCACCTCGCGCGCGAAGCCGACCTGTTGATGGTCTTCGGCGGCGACGGCACGATGCTCCGCGTGGCGCGCGATATCGCCGGTTCGCGCACGCCGATGCTGGGCATCAACGCGGGGGGGTTGGGCTTTCTAACGGACGCGCAGGCGCATCAGTTGCCGCTGGCGCTGCGGCAAATCTGGGCGGGCGAGACGCGGCTGCAATCGCGTCCCCTAATCGAGGCCACCGGCCACGCGCGCGGCCGACCGATCGCCGCGTGCGCGCTGAACGATTTCGTGATCAGCCGGGGTGCGACGCCGCGATTGATCGAGCTGGAGGTGAGCGTGGACGGCGATGTGTTGACGACGTACCGCTGCGACGGCCTGATCGTGTGCTCGCCCACGGGTTCGACGGCGTATTCCCTGGCGGCCGGCGGCGCGGTGGTCAGCCCGGCGGCGGAAGTGTTCACACTCACCCCGATATGTCCGCACACGCTCTCCAACCGTTCGGTGATTGTCAGCCTGAGTTCCACCGTGCGGATCAAAGTGCTGAGCCAGAAAGTCGAAACGGTGCTGACCGCCGACGGGCAGGTAAGTCACCCACTGGCCGCCGGTGATGTGGTGACGATCCGGCGCAGCCGTCACGCCATCCGCCTGCTGCACCTGGCGGGCAGTTCGTTCTTTGAAACGCTGCGGCGCAAACTCAACTGGAGCGGTTCCAACCTATGAAGGTTCTTTCATTCGTCATTCGTTACTCGTCATTCACGCTCCGATGATTCGCCTCAAAGACATCGCGGCGTGCGCGGGCGTGTCGGTCATGACCGTCTCGAAGGTGATGCGGGACGCACCCGACATCTCGGCGGCCACCAAAGTCCGCATCCGCCAGCTCGCCGACCAGATGGGTTACACGCCCGACGCGATGGCGCAGAGCCTCCGCAGCCGCACCACCAAACTCTTCGGGCTGGTGATTTCGGCGACGACCAATCCCATCTTCGCCCGCATCGTGATGGCCATTGAGGAGCAGGCGCACGAGCTGGGTTACGATTTGATCACCGGCCATTCGCTGAACCTCGTCGAGCGCGAAGATCGCGTCATCCGCCGGATGCTGTCGCGCCGCGTGGACAGGCTGTTCCTGTCGCCGGTTTACCGGATGGATCCGACGGCACCCATCTACGACGAACTGCTGCGCCGCAAACTTCCGGTGGTGTTGCTGGGCCATCGCGCGCCGTTCTGCGAGCCGTTCGTGAACGTGGAAACCGATGACCTCGGCGCGAGTTACACCGCGACCCAGCATCTGCTCGAACTCGGACACCGGCGCATCGCATTCTTCACCGGCCCGGCGGCCGCGCCGGCTTCGCAGGAGCGGCTCGAAGGCTACCGCCGGGCGTTGCGCGAGGCGCAGATCGAAGCAGACGACAGCCTCGTCTTCAGCGCGGGCGCGACCATTGAAGAGGGCGAAAAAGCCGCGCTGCAAATGCTCAACGAAGCGCCCAAGGCCACCGCCGTTCAGGCGGTGAACGATCTCGTCGCCATCGGCGCGGCCACCGTGTTCCTCAATCAGGGCCTGAAAATTCCGGACGACCTCTCCCTGGTCGGCTTCGGCAATGTGCTGACGAGCGAACATTTTCGCGTGCCGCTCACCACCATCCGCCAGCCCAAGTTGCGGCTGGGCCTGGCGGCCATGGATTCGATGCTCAAGCTTTTGCGAGGCGAGCGCCCCGGACCCAAGCGGTTGGGCGCGGAGATTGTCATCCGCAAAAGTACCGGGCCGGTGATGTCCCCATCGAAGACCTAGTGTTGGCGCCGCGTTTGGGCTCCGCCGGGGCGCGGTTCGCCTGCCGTGGCACCTGTCGTGCTAAGTAATTCTTCGCTATGAAGAAACTATTGGCTCTTGTTGGATTGATTGCGGTGTTGGCGGGCGCGATCTGGGTCTCGTCGGCTTGGAAATCCTTCCAGGTGAATGCCCGCACGAAGAAGATGAACGAGGACATCGAGAATCTTTTCGTCGGTCTTCAGCAATACAAGGAACACGTAGGCACTTATCCTACAGGCAGCAACGCCGACATTGCAAAGGCGCTCAAAGGACAAAACGCCCGGAGTGTCATCATCCTCGTCGGGCGCAAGAACGATTTGAACGAGAAAGGCGAATTCGTGGACACTTGGGGCACGCCGTTGCGGATTTACTTTTCCGACAGCGGGGTGCTGGTCCGCTCCGCCGGGCCGAACAAGCGATTTGATGACAGCACTGCCCTAAATTCGGACGATTACCTGCGGTCGAACTGAACAGCTCATCGCTGCCAGCCGGCGATGAACATTCCGTTGCCGCCGTTCGCCTGCGGCCAAATCCATAGCTGCGGTGCCGGAGTGCCGGTAGGTTTGAACGGATCGGTCAATGCCAGCGGCTTGAACTCGGAAAAAGCTTTTCCAAAACTCTCGGCCGTTTCCACCGTCTCGGCACGCGTCAAAGTGCAGACCGAGTAAAATAACTTCCCGCCGGGCTTCAGCGAATCCGCGACCCGCCCCAGCAATTCCCGTTGTCGCGCCGCCATTTCATGCACGTCCTCCGGCGTGGTGGTCCAGCGCGCGTGCGGGTTGCGCTGCCAGGTGCCGACGCTGCTGCACGGCGCGTCGAGCAGCACGCCGTCGAACTTGGTCTGCGTGGGGAGGCGCGCGCTGCCATCCCACAACGCGGCGCGGTAGTTGAACACTTGCGCGCGGGCGGTCCGCCGCTTGAGCAGTTTCAAACGCCACGGCGCACGGTCGGTAGCCCAGATAAGCCCCTTGTTCCGCATCAGGTCGGATAGGTGAAGCGTCTTGCCGCCCTCGCCGGCACAGGCGTCCCACCAGGTTTCCCCGGGTTGGGGCGCACAGAGCAGGCTGACCACCTGAGAACTGAGATTCTGCATCTCGAACTCCCCCGCGTGAAACTCCGGCGTGCGATACAAATCCTGTGGGCCACGATACTCGATGGCGTCCGCCAGAAATCCTTCGCCAGGCAGCGCGCCTTCCCCCAGTTTCGCGGCCAGTTCGCGGCCCTGGCCCGCATGTGCCCGCAGCCACAACCGTGGTTCCGTTTGCAATGCCCGCGCCAGCGCCGGCGAGACTTCGACCTGCCCGGCCAGCCACTCCGGCACAGCGCGGGCCACCAGGTCGGCGTCGGCGAAACTCTCCGGTTCGCGGACGAACTTCATGTTTACCTGGGAAGCGTGAACGATCTGATCATGCACCGATTGCCGCTCGTCCAGCCAGCCGCGCCAGCGGAAATAGGCGAACACCGCCCGGCTGATGTCGCGGCGTAACAGCGGGTCCAGCGCCGGCTGGCTCTTCAACTCCGCGCGCAACACGGCGTCCGCCGGTCGCTCCTGGCAGGCGCGGGTGATCACATCCGCGGCGATTTTCAAAACAAGCTCTTGCATGACTCCGTTCTTCCTACCAGCGATCCGGCCACGGTAGCGAGTCGGAAAAGTGCGGAGCACCGGCGGGAAGTGCCGGAATTCGAAAAAGAGAGACTGCTCGGCCCGCCGGTTGGCGCGGCGAAATCCGGGCCGTCCGGCGGGCGGTTGTCCTACCTGGCGGCGGCCAATCCGAGGTTCTGCAAAATCGCCCCGGTGGATGGTGCTTTGTTCAGCGTGTAGATATGCAGTCCCGGCACGCCAGCCTGCAGCAGCGCCTCACACTGTTTCGTCGCGTAATCAATGCCGAACTCCGCCACCGCCGCGTCGTTGTCGCCCAACTCCTCCAAACGCCTGAGCAGCGGCCCGGGCAAACGGGCGCCGCACAGCGCGGTGAATTTTTTGATCTGCGCGCCACTGACGATGGAGATCACTCCCGGAACGATCGGCACCGACACGCCGAGCTTCTTCGTGAGATGATCGCGGAACTCGAAGAAGTCCGCGTTGTCGAAAAAAAGCTGGGTGACGACAAAGTCGGCTCCCTGATCGATCTTGAACCGGAGCCGTTCCCAATCCACCACCTTGCCCTCCTTGCACGCGACGTGACCTTCGGGGAAACCCGCCGTACCGATGCAAAAACCGCCCAGTTGCCGGATGAACTTCACCAGTTGATGCGAGAACTCGAAGCCACCCTCGGTCTTCTGGAATTCGCCGTTGCCACCGGGGGGATCGCCGCGCAGGGCCAGGATGTTCTTGATGCCCAGCGTGCGGGCCTGCGCCAGCACGTCGGCGAGCTGGGCCTCGGTATGATTGACGCACGTCAGATGCGCCATCGCCGGCAGGCGGTGTTCGCGCTGGATGCGATCCACGATCTGCAATGTCTTGTCGCGCGTGCTTCCACCCGCACCGTAAGTGACGGAACAGAAGTCGGGTTTCAACTGCGCGAGCGCCGGCAGGCTCTTCTCAAAAAAATTGCGCTCCCCCTCCTCCGTTCGAGGGGGAAAGAACTCGAATGAAATCACCGGCCGCCCGCCCGCGCGGGGGTCGTTTCGTTTCGCCGCGTAGATGTCTCGAATGAATTGCACTGGCCAGAGTATCGGCAAAGTCCGGGAAAAATCCAAGCGGGCAATCAGCCCGGCTGCACGGCACGCCGGGCAGCGGGCGGGCGACTGAAGGCAGCTCCGCTCCGCCAGTGGTCATTGTCCGAAAAACGGGAACAGCTTCATCAACTCCGCCTTGTCGGGGCGGCGCCCGTATTCGCAAATCTCGAACGCTTCAGCATGCTGGATTTTGTCCGCCGCTTCCTTGCCATAGAAATCCACCAGCTTCGCGCGGTAGCGCTGGGCGATGCCCTGGTAGCGCTTGGCGAAATTACTGCGGACCAGCCGGCGGCGCTCTTGTTGTTTGGCCGGGTCGCCGGGCATGAGTTCCGCCGAGCCATTCGCGCCGCCCTCGTAGAACTGCGACTCCAGCGCGTCGAGTGCGTCGAGTTTCTTTTCAATCACCGGGTCAATGGAGACCGCCACGTCCGGCTGGAACGGATTGGGTTTCTCGAACCGGTCCGGGTAATACAGGAACACCGGGTTCTTTCTGAGAACCGGTGCGTCGGGACAGAAGAACGGCACCGTGACCATGTACGCCGCGTCCTGCACGAGCACTGCCGTGTAGCGATGGTCGGGATGATAATCATTCGCGCGCGGACTGAGGACGAGGTCCGCCCGCCACTCGCGGATGAGCCGCGTGATGAGCCGGCGATTCTCCAGCGTGGGCAGCAACTCGCCGTCGTGGATGTCGAGCACCTCGGTGGTGACGCCGAGGATTTTGGCGGCGGCTTCGACTTCAGCCTTGCGACGCCGGGCGAGCGGCCCGCCGGCTTCGCGCCAATGGCCGATGTCGCCATTGGTGACGGACACCAGCTTGACCTTATGCCCCTTCGCCGCCCACATCGAGGCGACCCCGGCGGCCTGGAGTTCGCAATCATCCGGGTGCGCGCCGAAACAGATGATGCGCAGCTTGCCATCGTCCGGCGCGGGCGCGGCGGTACCGAGCAGGGCGGTGAAGAACATCAGCCAACAAGGAAGAAGGTGTTTCATGCGGAGTCTTTCGATTTCACGAAATTAGTTTGGTGTTGGAGCGGAGGATAAGGCTCCGCGCGTGGATCCCGCAAAGACTTTCTCCCGGGGCGCGAAGGCGACCCCTTGGCGTAGCATCGCTGTCGCAATTCCAAGGCCGCCGATGCCCGGTGCGCGCGTACAAAAGAAAGCTGACGCCTCCCGACCTCTTACGGCACAATTTCCCCAGACACGCGGATCAACCATTTACGCGCCGATAAAATCATGTTGCCGAAATCCATTCTCCACGACGGAAAGCCACAGCCACTTGCCAGGCCGCTTGCACTGCGCGCAGGGCCGCTCACAATGATCTTCGAACCGGACACCGCGTTCCTGCGTCAACTCCGGCTTGGCGATCACGAAGTCGTGCGGGCAATTTACGCCGCCGTGCGCGATCAGAATTGGGCGACCGTTTCGCCTGAAATTTCAAATCTCCGATCACAGATCGAAAAAGACTCCTTCCGCCTGCATTTCGACGTGAGTTGCCGCCTGGGCGGGGTGGATTACTTCTGGCACGGTGTGGTGTCGGGGGACCCGGACGGGCGGGTGAAATACAGCTTCGATGGCGTTGCGCGCTCGGAGTTCCTCCGCAACCGCATCGGGATTTGCATCCTGCATCCCATCGCCGAATGCGCGGGCCGGCCATGCACCGTGAAGCACTGGGACAACGCAGTCGAAGAGGGAAAATTTCCGATGACCATTTCGCCGCACCAGCCGTTCTTCGACATCCAGGCGGTGGCTTATGACGTGGCCACGACGGGCATCCGTGCGCGGATCGATGTGGAGGGCGAGGTTTTCGAGATGGAGGACCAGCGCAACTGGAGCGACGCCTCGTTCAAAACCTACTGCACGCCCCAGGCCCGGCCCAAGCCCGCGCTGGTGAAAGTGGGCGACCGCGTGCAGCAGACTGTCTCGCTGGCGTTGTCCGGCAGCGTGCGGCCCATCCCGCCGGTGAACGTCGGCCGCGCGCCGCAGTTGAGCATCGCCACGACGCCGGTGATCGCGCTGCCGCCGCTGGGCTTGTGCGCGGCGAGTCACGGGCGGCCGTTGAGCGCGCGGGAGGTGGAGCGGTTGAAGGCGCTGGGTCTGGCACATCTGCGGGTGGATTTGGCGCTGGCGTCGGCGGAGTATCCGGCGCGGCTGGAGCAGGCGGCGCGCGAGGCGGATCTATTGGGGGTCGGCCTGCACCTGGCGCTCACGTTGTCCGCGAACGCGGACGCGGAGTTGCACGCGCTCGCCGGGCATCTGGAACGGTTGAAGCCGCGTGTGCTCTTCGGAATCGTGCTCCACGAGAGCGAAAACCCGGCGTCGGAGAAAACGGTTCAAGCGGCGCGGGTGGTTCTGCAACAGTTTGCGCCGGGTCTATTGCTGGCCGCCGGCACGAAGGACTTCTTCACCGAGATCAATCGTGCACGACCGGAGCCGGGCGCCACGTCCTTCATCTGTTATTCGAACAATCCGCAGGTTCACGCGTTCGACAATCTCACGCTGGCGGAGAATCTGGCGGGGCAGGTTTACAACGTGGAGACGGCGCGAAGTTTTTCACCGCGGCCCGTGGTGGTGTCGCCGATCACGCTGCGCATCCGCAACAACGCGGGCGCGGCGGGCGAAGCGAAGAACGCGCTCGCCGAACTGCCGTCGGATGTGGACCTGCGCCAGATGTCGTTGCTGGGCGCGGGCTGGACGCTCGGCAGCATCGCGCGGCTGGCAACGACGGGGTTTGTTCACAGCCTGACGTATTTCGAGACGACCGGTTGGCGGGGAGTGATGGAGCGCGAGGAGGATTGCGCGTTGCCGGAGAAATTTCCGTCGCCGCCGGGCGCGGTGTTCCCGCTGTATCACGTCCTGGCGGACATCGCGGAGTTTGCGGGCAAACAAATTTACCCGACGCACTCCAGCCATCCGCTGCTGGTCGAGGGGTTGACGCTGTTCGACGCGCGCGGCGCGCGGCGCATCCTCGTCGCCAACCTGACCGGCGAAGCGCAGAACGTGAAGATCAAGAGCGGCACCTGCCAGGCGCGGGTGCGCTATCTCGACGAGACAAATGCGGAGGAGGCGATGGTGGCACCGGAGGTTTTCCGGCGGGAGAACAGCGCGTTGGCGGAATCGGTCAGCGGGAAGATTGAGTTGAAGCTGTTGCCCTTCGCGCTGGCGCGGGTGGACATCGCATGAGTGGAGCGGAGTTTTACTTCTCGCCTTTGCCCGATTTGGCTCCGCCCTTTTTGCCGATGCCAGCGGTGAGAATGGTGCCGGTAAGCACGCCGATGGCGAAGAAGGCGTAATACATGAGCGCTGCGGGTTGCTTGATGACCTTGTCCAGCAGCGGCGGCAGGGTGAAGTCCACCACGCCCCGGTTGTGCATGCCCATGAGGACGAGCAACAGCAGGATGACGATGAAAAACAGGGTCTTGAGCAAGAGCTTCACGTTCATAGTTCGACGGAGCGCACGATAGGGATGGGGCTTGCGAGCGTCAACGGCGTTGTGGTTGGATCGGGGCGCGTGATTCCACGCACCACTCATGAGCATCGCCACCAAAACGGGAGACGCCGGCACGACCGGCCTGATGTACAACCGCCGCGTGTCCAAGAGCCATCCGCGCGTCGAAGCGGGCGGGAGCCTGGACGAGTTGAACGCCGCGCTGGGGCTGGCGCGCGCGACGGCGGAGCAGGACTTCGCGCGCGGGCATCTGCTGGCGGCGCAGAAGGATTTGGTCGTCTTGATGGGCGAAGTGGCGACGCTGCCGGAGGACCGCGAGCGTTACGTAAAGGACGGTTACTCGCTGGTCACCCCGGCCATGACGGCGACGCTCGACGCGCTGGTGAAACAGATCGAGGCGCAAAACATCTCCTTCAAAGGCTGGGCCACGCCAGGTGCGACGGTGAACGCCGCCGCGCTGGACCTGGCGCGGACGACTTGCCGCCGTGCGGAGCGGCGCGTGTGCGCGTTGCGGGAGGCGGGCGGGTTGGAGAACGCGGAGCTCGGCGTGTATCTCAACCGCCTGTCCGACGCGCTGTGGCTGCTGGCGCGGTGGGTGGAAACGCAGATCGCCACGCCCGGAGGGGATTCCACGACTTGACGCTGCGCCGACGCCCGCCGGACGCGAGTTCCATTGAATAGCTTTGTTCGCGCTTGCGTCAGCCGTTGCACAACTGCAACTCGTGAAAACATTCCGCGCCAGTGGCGTGCCGGCTTTTGTTCGAGCGAACGCTTGCCGGGGCGCGTTTTCACTCACGGAAGGCGGTGCACACGTTTTGAGCAATAGTTTTGAATGGCAATCCAGCCCCCGGTTGGATGGAATGACGCGCGCTCGCGCCGACGCATTGAACTGAAACGAACGAAAAAGAAATTGATTGATGAGCACGACAAACGAACAAATCGCCAAGCCCAGCGACCAGGACATCAAGGCAGTTGAAAATCTCAAGGCCTCCTGCGCGCGGATCAAGTCCGAGCTGGCCAAGGTCATCGTCGGCCAGGAAGCGGTCGTTGAGGAGGTGCTCATCGCCATCCTCACCCGCAGCCACGCGCTGCTCGTCGGCGTGCCGGGACTGGCCAAGACGCTGCTCGTCTCCACGCTGTCGCAGACGCTGCATCTCTCCTTCAAGCGCATCCAGTTCACGCCCGACCTGATGCCCAGCGACATCACCGGCACCGAGGTGATTTACCAGGACCCGGCGACGAACCAGCGCGAGTTCCGCTTTCTCAAGGGACCAATCTTCGCGAATATGATTCTCGCCGACGAAATCAACCGCACGCCGCCCAAGACGCAGGCCGCGATGCTCGAATCCATGCAGGAGCGCAAAGTCACCGTCGGCGGCAACGACTTCAAACTGCCCGACCCGTTCTTCGTGCTGGCCACGCAAAACCCCATCGAACAGGAAGGCACCTATCCGCTGCCCGAAGCGCAGCTCGACCGTTTCATGTTCATGATCAACGTGGATTATCCCAGCGAGGCCGAGGAGCGCCAGATCATGAAGCTGGCGACGGGCGTGAGCATGGGCAAACCCGACGCCGTGCTGACTGCCGAGGAAATCCTGAACCTGCAACAAGTCGTGCGCCGGATGCCGGTGGCGGAGCACGTCTATGCCTACGCGGAAAAACTTGTTCGCGTCACGCGGCCCAAGTCCGTCGAGGCGCTGGATTTTTGCAAGAAGTGGCTGACGTGGGGCGCCGGCCCGCGCGCCGGGTTGAACCTCATTCTCGCCGCCAAAGCCCGCGCGATGCTGCACGGCCAGTTCTATGTGAGCTGTGACGACGTGGCCGCGATGGCGCTGCCGATCTTCCGTCACCGCATCATCCCGAACTTCGCCGCCCAGAGCGAGAGCGTCACCAGCGATGACATCACGCGCAAAATCCTCGAGGCGGTGCCGAAGGATGAGAAGCTAAAATGACGAATGCCGAGTTCCGAATGGCGGCGGCGTCACGGTTCCAGGACCGCGTAGAAATATCGCGGCCTGAACTTGGATTTTCTCGCTCCCGGGTCGGGGCGCCATTTGTCGTTCGCCATTCTCCCGCTGAGTCATGGACCAAGCCCACATCGAACAACTCCTCGACCCCGTAGCCATTTCGCGCGCCGAGTCGCTGGGCTTGAACGCCCGTTACATCGTCGAGGGCTACATGGCGGGCGAGCACAAGTCGCCTTACCGCGGCTTCGCCATCGAGTTCGCCCAGCACCGTGAATACACCCACGGCGACGACCCGCGCCATCTCGACTGGAAGGTGCTCGGCCGCACCGACCGTTATTACATCAAGCAGTACGAGCAGGAGACCAATTACGTCGCCAACATCCTCCTCGACGGCAGCGAGTCCATGAAATACGGCTCCGGCAAACTGACGAAACTGCAATACGGCAAGATGATGGCTGCCTGCCTCGCCTACCTCATCCTGCACCAACGCGACGCCGTGGCGCTCGGCCTGTTCGACACGACCATGCGCGATTACTCGCCGCGCTCCGACAGCCACGCCACCATCCACAAGTTGCTGACGAAACTGGCCGCGTTCGAGCCGAAGGATCAGACGAATATCGCCACCGTGCTGCACGACATGGCGCGGCAAATCCGCCGCAAAGGCATCGTCATCGTCATCAGCGATTTCTTCGACGACGAGCAGAAGGTGCTCGAAGGCATCCAGCATCTGCGTTTTGGCGGCAACGAAGTCGTCGTGTTCCACCTGATGGACCCGTATGAACTGGAATTCCCCTTCACTGGCCTCGTCGAATTCGAAGGACTGGAACAGGTGCCGAAGATTCTCACGCGCCCCAGCGAAGTGCGCAAAAGCTACCTGCGCGAAGTCGAAGCCTTCCGCCTGCGTCTGCGCGACGGCTGCGAAAAAAACCAGTGCCACTACCTGCTGGTGAACACCGCGCAGCCGTTGCACGAAGTGTTGAGCGGCTACCTGGCGTTCCGGTTGAGGACGACCACGCGGTAATTCATCGGCATGTCCTTCCTCAACCCCATCATGCTTGCCGGTCTGGCCGCCGTCTCGGTGCCGATCATCATCCACCTGCTCAACCGGCGGAAGTTCCAGAAGGTCATGTGGGCGGCGATGCGGTTCCTCAAGATCAGCGTCGAGCAGAACCAGCGGCGGATGAGGATCGAAGACATGATCCTCCTCGCGCTGCGCTGCCTGTTGCTCATGCTGCTGGCGCTGGCGCTGGCGCGGCCGGCGATTCTCTCCAACTCCACGGATGTCTTCGGCCAGTCGAAGGTCACCGGCGTCATCATCCTCGACAACTCGCAGAGCATGGGCGTGAGCGACGGCGCGATGACGCGCTTCGACAAGGCCCGCCAGGCGGCGGAACAGGCGCTCGACTCCATGCCCGCCGGTTCGGCCAGCGCGGTGTTCCTCGCGTCGGACATCGTGCGGGGATCCATCCCGGAACCGACGTTTGACTTCAATCTCGCCCGCAAAATCATCCGCGAAGCGCCACTCACCGACCGCGCCACCGATTTGTTCCCCGCCATTGAGAAGGCCATTGACACGCTCAAAGGGCGGCTGGTCATCCGCAAGGAAATCTTCCTCATTACTGACGGTCAGGCGGCGGGCTGGCGGCAGCTCACCGAAATCCAGAACGTGCTGGAGAAAACCCGGACCGAGATCAAGAGCCACATCATCCTCGTCGGCGAACACGAGGAAAAAAATCTCGGCGTGAGCGAACTGCGGCTGGCCAGCGGTCTCAGCCCGGTGAAGCAGCCGCTGCGCTTCGAGGTGAAGGTGTCCAACTACGGCAAGGAGGAGCGCCGCGACACACGCGTGAGTCTCAGCGTAGATGGCGAACCGCCTTGCGACGAGTTCACCGTGGACGCCCTTCCCGCCGGCGCAACCAAGAGCGTGTCACTCTTCGCCAAGCTGCGCACCGAGGGCTTTCACTCCGTCACCGCGCGCATCCCCGAAGACCGCCTGCCCGCCGACGACAAACGCACCGTGGCCGTGCGGGCCATCAAGGAAGTGCGCGTGCTGCTGGTGGACGGCGAACCAGGCAACGAGCCGCGCGATGGCGAGACGTTCTTTCTGAGACACGCGCTCGTGCCCGTGCCGTCGGAGTTCGCGGAGGAATATTTCGTCAAGAGCAAGACCATCACCGGCCCTGAATTCTCGCAAGCGCGCCTGGACGATTACGACGCCGTCGTGCTGGCGAATGTCGCCGACTTCTCCGAGGCGACGCTCAAGAACATCGAGCAATACCTGCGGCGCGGCGGCGGCCTGCTCATCTTTCCGGGCGGCCGTGTGAACGTGACGTTTTACAACGAGCAATTGCTCAAACGGTTTAATTTTCTGCCCGCCGCGCTCGGCCAGTTGCGCGGCGAGGCGGATCAGGACGAAAAATACACGACGCTCCAGGAGAAGGATTACACGCACCCGGTCGTTTCGATTTGGAACGATCCGGCGTCCGGCACGCTGGGTTCGGCGCGGTTCTTCCGCGCGTTCGAACTGAAGCCCGCGCCCGCCACCACCCCGAAAGCGGAGCGCGGCCGGAAGCCGAAGGACGAGAAGCCGCAGGAGGCCGGCGATCCGCAAATCATTTTGAAATTCGCCGACGACACGCCCGCCGTGATGGAACGCACCTGGGGCCTGGGCCGCGTCGTTCTGTTCAGCAGCACGGCGGACAACGCCTGGAACGACCTGCCGGTGCGGCTCGCGTTCGTGCCGCTGGTGCATCGCGCGCTTGGCAGCATCGTGCAACGGCAGGACGAGGGCTTGAACCTCCGCGTTGGCGAGAAGTTCGCCCGCCGCGTGAACATGGAATTTCTGGACAAGGACGCCACGGTCTTCAAGCCGCGCCAGACCGATGCCGTGCGCGACCTGCGTCGCATTGAGATGGGTGGAGGCTGGCCGTTGCTTCAATACGATCACACCGACCTGTCCGGTATTTACGAGGCCAGCGTCGTGGATCCGCCGCTGGCCTTGAAGTTTGCCGCGCAGCCCGACCCGGGTGAGTCGAGCATGGACGAACTTTCGCAGGCGCAGATCAAAACGCTCAAGGATGTGGCGAACGTCATTCCGTGGACGCCGAATCTGTCGCTGCGCGGGATGGTGGAGAAGGACCGGAGCGGACTGGAGTTCTGGCTGCCGATTGTGATCGCGGCGTTGCTGGTGGGCGTGGTGGAGACGTTCCTGGCTCAGTGGTTCAGTCGTTCTAAATGACATGACCGAACTCTTCCTCAAGCTCGTCGGCGCGAAGGTGGACGACGCCGTCCACATCGCCAAGGCTTCGCTCGCCTTTCGCGGTGGCGTGGGCATGGGGTGGTACATCCTGCTCGTGCTCGCACTGGGAGCGGTCGTCTGGTGGATGTATCGCAACAGCCCGACGAACCTCTCGCCCGCTCGCAAATACACGCTCGCTTCGCTGCGCGTGCTGTTCATCGCGCTGATTCTGATGTTGCTGCTGCGGCCGGTGCTGGCGTTCACGGTGGAGGGCAGCGTGCGGCGGTTGCTGGTGATGCTGCTCGACACAAGCTCTTCCATGCAGATCAAAGACCCGCGGCTGACTCCGGATGATCAAAAGCGCGCTGCCATTGCGAAGAACTTTCTCGACCCGGACAAGGGTTTGTCGCAAGGACTCGACGGGAAGCATGTGAAGGACGTGCAACAGGTCGCGCGCGTGGATGTGCTCCGGGGCGTGCTCAAGAACGACCGACTTAACCTGCTCCCGCGCCTGGATCGTGAATTCGACTTGTCCGCGTTCAGCTTCGGGCAGGGCGTGGCGGAACTATCCGCGCGCAAGGACGAGCTTGCGCAAACCAACGCCGTCGCCGCCAAGGAAAAGAAAGTCACGGTGGATCAGTTCACCTGGGTGGACACACTCAAGGCCACCAACCAGCTCACCGCCATCGGCGATGCGGTGCGCGAAGTGATGAACCGCAAGCGCGGCCAGCCGCTCGCCGGCGTGTTGCTCGTGACGGACGGGGCGAACAATTCCGGCAGCCAGCCACGCGAAGCCGCCGACCTGGCGCGGCAGGAGGGCGTGCCGCTTTACATCTACGGCGTCGGCATCACGCGGCCCCGCGACATCATCGTGGGAAATATTTTCGCGCCGGACGTGACGTTCGTGAAGGACGAGGTCGCCGTCACCGTCCGCGTCCGCGCACAGGGGTTGGGCAGCGAAAGCGCCGACGTAACCCTCAAGCTCGGCAGCGACACCGTGGCCACGCAGACGATTTCCCTGACCGAAGGCGAGCAGGTGGTGCCGATGCGGTTCACGCCGCAGGTGCAGGGAGAGTTTGATCTTACCGCCAGCATCGAGCCGCGCGCCGATGAGACCGTAAAGGACAACAACTCGCGCACGCACCGGCTCAAGGTGATTGACGCGAAGATCAAGGTGCTGCTCGTCGAGCAATCACCGCGCTGGGAGTTCAAGTATCTCCAGATGATGCTGCTTCGCGACCGGCGCGTGGAGCTGAAATGTTTCCTCGTCGAAGGCAACCCGCGCATCGCCGAGGGCGAGAACACGCCGTACGTCGCGCAGTTCCCGTCGAAGAAGGAAGACCTGTTCAAATACGACCTCGTCATTTACGGCGACGTGGACCCGAAGAACATTTCATCGGCGCAGCTCGACAATCTCAACGAGTGGGTGTCCAAGTTTGGCGGCGCGCTGGTCATGATGGCCGGCAAACGCTTCGCGCCGCTGGCCTATCGCCGCACGGTGATGGAGAAGATGCTGCCGGTGGAATTCGAGTCATCCACGCTGGAATCCACGACAGACGCGCAGGCCGAAAAACCGATCAAGCTCGAACTCACCGCTGCCGGCCGCGCCAGTCTGATGCTCCGCCTGTCCGACAAGGATGATGAAAACGTGGCGTTGTGGAAGTCGCTGCCGCCGGTTTACTGGGTGGCGAAAGTTCTCCGCCCAAAACCCGCCGCCGAAGTGTTGCTGGTGGACCCTGACCCGGCGCGCGAGTCGCGCTTTGGCAAGATGCCGGTCATCGCGTTGCAACAATACGGCCTGGGGCAGGTGATGTACATCGGGACGGACAACCTCTGGCGCTGGCGCAAGAATGTCGGCGACCTTTACCACACGATCATCTGGGGCCAGATTGCGCAGCGCGTTTCCATGCAGCACTTGCTGGGCGTTTCCAAGCGCACGCAGATCACGACTGACCGGCAGAATTACATGACCGGCGAGCGCGTCACCGTCTATGCGCGGCTTTACGGCGCGGGCTATGAAGCCATTCAGGAGCCGGCGGTGAAGGGCATCTACGGCATCAAGACCGGCGGCAGCAAATTCGAGACGACGCTGCGGCCCATCCCGGAGCAACCGGGTCTGTATCGCGGCGAGTTCGTCGCGGGTGCGCCGGGCGCGTATCAATTCTTCGTCGAACAGGACTTGAACGTGCCGCTGGATTTCAGCGTCACTGAACCGAAGTTCGAACTGGGCGAAACCGCGATGAACGAGCCGTTGCTCAAGGAACTCGCCGCGACGACCGGCGGCGCGTTTTTCCGCGAGGAAGACCTGCACAAGCTACCGGAAACGATCAGCCTCAAGACTGAACGCGTGCGCTCGCCACTGGAAGTGGAGCTCTGGAGTTCGCCGCTTTACTTCCTGCTGATGCTGCTGGTCGTGACGGCAGAGTGGGTGTTGAGAAAGATGTCGCATCTGAAATGATCGTATGCCCGACGTTTTAGACAAAATGGATTCGCCCCGCGCCGTGCCTCCCAGCGCGTTGCTGGCCGGGAAGATCGCCGAGCTGCGTCGCAAGCACGTCGGCGTGGCGGTAGTCACGGGCATCGCGACGGCGGTGGTGGTCGGCCTCGAATTGCTGGCACTGGCGATGTTCATGGATTGGTGGCTGGACTTGCCGTGGGGCGTGCGGTTGGTGCTGCTGGCGGCGCAGTTCGCGGTGTTCACATACATTTTCCTCCGCATGATCGTCGCGCCGATTCTGCGCCAACCGGACGAGGATGAACTGGCGCTGATGGTCGAGAAGGCACGGCCGGAATTCCACAGTCGGCTCATCGCGGCAATTCAACTCACGCGCCCCGGCGCGGTGCCGTCCGGCGCGTCGACGTCGCTCGCCGAAGCGATGGTCGAACAGACCGAGGCCATAGCCAATCCCATCCCGTTCACGAAGATTGTTCCCACCGACAAGTTGAAACGCATCGGCGCGCTGGCGATCATCGTGCCGATCATCGCGGTCGTCGGGATGACGTCGGGCCGCGACGTGTGCCTGGACTTGTTGAAGCGCGCGTTCCTGTCCAACGTGCCGGTGCCGCGCAAGACGCGCGTGTTCGTGATGGACGGCAACAAGATCATCGGCCTGGGCGACAGCGTGCGCATCGAAGCCTTCGTGCAGGGGATCGTTCCCAACAGCGGCAAGCTCAAGGTCGAATACCGCAACCGCCGCGCGCAGGAATTCACGCTGGAACAGGACAAGGACAACCGCGCCCGCTTCGGACGCACCATCGAAAACGTGCAGGACTCCTTCCGCTACACGGTTTACTTGAACGACGGCGTCAGCCCCGGCCATGAAGTGAAGGCGATTCCCCGGCCCACGGTCGCGACCATCGAGTGCGAGCAGGAGTATCCGGCCTACACGGGCTTGAAGCCGGTGCGCCGCTCGCTCGGCGATCTCTCGCTGCTCGCGGGCAGCCAGTTGAAACTCAAAGTCACCGCGACGAAGCCGTTGAAAACCGCTTCCCTGAAAATGTCCGGCATGGACGGGGAAATGCCGATGGTCGTTAACACACAGAATCCCAGGGAACTGACCGGCGGGTTCACCATCCCGGCGAAGGGCATGAACGGCTTCTCCGTGCTGATGCTCGACACCGAAGACATGGAGTCGCGCGACTCCGCCGTCTATCGTGTGGAAATCATTCCCGACAAAATCCCCGTCGTGCGCATCACCTATCCCGACCGCAAGGAGGAACTCATCACGCGGCAGGCGACGATGATTGTGGCGTTCGATGTCGCAGATGATTTCGCCATCGCCCACGCGCGGCTCAAATACAAGATCGACACCCTGGACAGCGGCGCGGAAAAGGTGGTGCAGTTGGATCTTGGCGGCGAACAACCGCAGCGGCTCAAGCGCCGGCACGAATGGAAAATCGGCGCGTTCAGCCCGCTGTTACCCGAGGGCAGCACCATCGAATATTGGATCGAGGCCCAGGACAACAATAACGCCACCGGCCCCGGCATCGGCGCGACGGATCATCAACTGGCAAAAGTCGTCAGCGAGAATGAAAAGCGCGCCGACTTGTTGAATCGCGCCGGCGATTACCTCGGCAGCATCAGCGACGTGGCATCCGACCAGGAGAAGCTGAACAAAAACCTCGGCACGATCATCCTGGAGAAAACCGGGCCGCGGCAATAGCGGCTGGCGACAGTCATCGTGATTCACCCCGTGCCGGAATTCACCCGAAAACCTCGGCAGGGAAAACGCCGGGCGATTACGGGCTTTGCTGAATGACCGTCAACGCATCCATGCGCACCGGAGCAATTTTCTGCGTCTGACCACCAGGCCAGGTGATTTCCAAAGCGTCAACTTCTTTGGCGTCTCCCAGCCCAATCGTCACCGGCAACTCGGATTGTGAGAGGTAACTGCGCGTCGGCATCACCTGGCGCGAGAACGTGGAGCTGCCGGCACGCACCTTGATCCAGGCGCCAATGCCGTCGTGGTTGGCTTTCGTGCCGACCAGCTTCAACCGCAGCCAGTGATGCCGGAGTTTCTGATCATTGCGAACCAACAACGGCGGGCCGCCAACCTGCGTCATCACCACGTCGAGATCGCCGTCGCCGTCAATGTCCGCAAAGGCGGAGCCGCGTCCGACGATGGGCTTGAACAGGTCGGCACCGCACTTCTCCGGCGGCACCGGCAGGAAGCTCACGCCCTTGGCGGCACCGCGATTCCAGAAAAGCTGCGCCGGCTGCCGGTAACGCTGGCTTTGCTGCACCTTGCCGATCTCCTCTTCGAGATGACCGTTGGCCGTGAGCACATCGAGTCGGCCATCGAGATCGTAGTCGAAGAAGAACAAGCCGAACTTCATCAACAGCCGGCTGGCGGGGCCGACCCCCTCGGTGATGGCCTCGTCGGCGAACACCAAGGCGTCGCGCTGCGAGACGTAGAGCGCGTTCATCTCGTTGGCGAAATTACCGATGGCAATGCCCAGCGCCTGATCGTTGCGAAAGCGCGCGGCGTCAATGCCCATCGCCCCGCGCGTCTGCCCGTAATTGTCGAACGCGATGCCGGAGCGTGCGCCGATTTCCTTGAACGTCCCGTTGCGTTGATTCTGAAACACGAAGTTCTGCACGGTGTCGTTGGCCACCACGAGATCAATCCACCCGTCGCCATCCATGTCCACCGGCGCGACGCCGAGCGATTTGGCGGCGGGCACGCCGGTGGCGGGGTTCTTGATCTGCACGCCGCTCGCGGCGGAAACATCGGCGAATTTACCGCCGCCGTCGTTACGATAAAGAAACGGAAACGCGCCGGGAAAATTCCACGGCGGCCCGTACGCGCGCCCGATGCCGACGAGCCGGTAGTCCACCTCGAAATCAATTTCACGGGACCAGCGGACGTAATTGCACACGAACAGATCGAGGTCGCCATCGTTGTCGTAATCAATCCATGCGGCGCTGGTGCTCCAGTCAGCAGGCGATCCGGCGACGCCCGCACCGGCCGTTACCTCGGTGAACCGGCCGTTGCCCTCGTTATGGAACAGATGATTCGGGCCGACGGCGGTGATGAACACATCCGGTCGTCCGTCGTTGTCGTAATCACCAATGGCAACGCCCGTGCCGTGGAAGCTCACGTCGAGGCCCGAGCCGCTGGAGACGTCTTCAAAACGTCCCTGGCCGTCGTTGCGGTAGAGCGCGGAAGTGGTTCCATGACGGTCGGCACGGCGCGAATCCCAAGGCCACCAGGTCGAGTTGATGAACAGCAAATCCTGGTCGCCGTCGCCGTCGAAATCGAGGAACGCCACGCCGCTGCCCATCGTCTCCGGCAGGAGCTTGTCGCCGGCCGCACCGTTGTTGTGGACAAACGTGATACCGGCGGCGGCGGTGATGTCGGTGAATCTGGCGGCGGGAATTTCCGCCAGTGCACGTTCGGGCGGTGCGGGCGCGGTGAGATCCGTTTCGCGCGGCGGCGGGGTGGCCGGCTTGAGGTTCATGTACCAGATGGCCACGCCGGCAATGAGCGCGAACAAAAGCAACACCGCCACCGACCAGCGAAACGCACGGCCGATCATCGCGTCATCGGGCGGGTTGGTTGCTTCGCTGTGCGGATCTGGCGGCGGTTCGATCATCGGGGTGAGATTTTGGGTTCCGCCATGCCTTTCGTCCACCAAAGTTTGGCGAGCATCCTGGTCATGCCCCACGCGGCGCGGAGGGTGCCACGCAGGCTGCCGGAGATTTTCGACTCGCCGGCGCGGCGCGGATGGTAAGCCACGGGCAATTCGATGATGCGCAAGCCATGTTCCACGGCACGCACCTGCATTTCGATGTTCCAGCCAAAGCCGCGGTCTTGCAGGCGCAGCCGTTCAAGCGCAACCCGGCGGACGAGCCGCAGCGAACCCATGTCGTTGAACCGCCGTCCCCAGCCGAAGGCAATCAACCGGCAGCAGAAGCGGTTGCCGAGACTTTGAACATGCTTCAAATGGCGCCGCGAGGTTGTCGAACTGGTGCGGTCGCCCAGAATCAAGTCCGCGCCCGCATCCGCGAGCTGTTGCCACGCGACGAGATCCTTCCCCGCGAGCTGGTCGCTGCCATCGGCGGAGCTGAAGAGGATCCATTCGACGCGCGGCGGCAAATGTTGTAGGCCGGTCCAGCAAGCTGCGCCGTAACCGCGCCGGGGTTCGTGCAGAACTTCCGCGCCGGCGCGGGCCGCGAGTTGCGCCGTGTCATCGGCACTGCCGTTGTCCACCACGCGCACGAGCATGAAGCCGGACTGACGCCAGAACTGAATGGTGGCTTCAATGCAGGCGGCCTCGTTCAACGCGGGGATCAAGACCATCGTGCAGGCGATGAAGCCTGCGCTCCCCGCTGGCGGCGCTGACAGAATTGACATGCGGTGAGTTGACCAAAGGCGGAGCGCGGCTGCGAAGCTCAAAGTTCAAAGACTCAAAGCTCAAGAGAAACTCCAAATTCAAAACACAAACCTCCCAAGTCCTTCGCGTTGGTTCGCCGGTATTTGAAGTTTACTGCTTGGAACTTTTCTTGAGCTTTGAATCTTTGAACTTTGAACTTCCGCTTGGACTCCCCCCGCTCAACGCTTACCTTCTTTCCCGCGACATGCCGGCTGGAATCGTCAAACAAATCTGGTTGAAATGGCTGTTGGCGCTGGCGTTCTGGACGCTCATCGGCCTGGCCTTCGCCAGCCAACTCTACCTCGCGCAATCGAAGATCGGCTACCCGGTCACCTGGAAATTCGCCGTCGGCGGGGCGCTGGCGGACTGGTATGTCTTCGCGCTGCTCTCCCTGCCCGCCTTCTGGCTGGCGCGCCTGTTCCACCTCGAACGCGCCAACTGGCCGCGCGGACTGGTCATTCACCTGGCGGCAAGCGCGGTGTTTTCCCTGCTGTGGGTCGCGCTCCGCGTGGGCCTCGAGCAATTGCATCTGTGGTCCGACGCGCCGCCCGTCTCGATTGGGGAGATGTTCGTGGCGTCGCTGGTGAAGACCTTCTATTTCAACGCGCTCCTTTATTGGGTATTCGTCAGCGTCCGCCATGCCTTCGACTACTACCGGAAATTTCAGGAACGCGCCTTTCGCGCGACGGAACTGGAGCGGCGCCTGACCGAGGCGAAACTTCAGGCGCTCCAGATGCAGCTCAATCCGCATTTCCTCTTCAATACGCTCCACGCCATCTCCGCACTCATGCACAAGGACGTGGAAGCCGCCGACCGCATGATCGCGCAGTTGAGCGACCTGCTCCGCTACGCGCTGGAAAGCACCGACGCACATGAAGTGCCGCTGGCGCAGGAATTGGATTTTCTCCGTCGCTACCTGGAGATCGAGCAGACGCGCTTTGGCGAACGGCTCACGGTGCGGCTGGACATCGCGCCGGATACACTCGCCGCGCGCGTGCCCAACCTCGTCCTGCAACCGCTCGTCGAAAACGCCATCCGCCACGGCATCGAACCGCACGCTCGTCCGGGCCGCATTGAACTCAGCGCGCGGACCGAGGATGGCCGGCTGTTGCTTCGGGTCAGCGACAACGGCGGCGGTCTCGTGGACAAACAGATCCCCGACGAAGGCGTCGGACTGGCCAACACCCGCGCGCGGCTCCAGCAACTTTACGGCGCGGCCCACCGGCTGGAATTCATCCACCCTGTCGGCGCCAGCGGCCTGATCGTGAGCGTGACCATTCCCCTCCGCACCAGGACGCCAAACAACGGGGAGGATTCTTCCCGATGAACATCGAACGGCCAAAGACGCCGCCCATCATTGGTTCGGCGTTCGATGTTGAACGGTGGACGTTCGAGGTTTTGATTCTCACTTCACCCTCGTCGCGGCCCGCTTCACCCGCGGCCCACCGCCGTTCACCACTCTTTCGTGTTCCTTCACGTCCGTTCGTTGTTATGCATCCACCCCGGCACCCATGAAAATCCGCACCCTCATCGCTGACGACGAACCGCTCGCGCGCGAACGCCTGCGCAAACTCCTCCAAAACGAAGCCGCCATCGAACTCATCGGCGAGTGCGCCGACGGACGCGAAGCCGTCGCCGCCATCCGGAAAGAGTCTCCCGACCTCGTCTTTCTCGACGTGCAGATGCCCGAACTGGACGGCTTCGGCGTGCTGGCGGAAATCGGCAGCGCGCGGATGCCCGCCGTGATTTTCGTGACGGCGCACGACCAGTTTGCGTTGAAGGCGTTCGAAGTTCACGCGGTGGACTACCTGTTGAAACCCTTCGACCGCGACCGTTTTCAAACCGCGCTGCGCCGCGCGCTGGACAAGCTCAAGCGCGACGAGCCACGCGCGCTGCACCAGCAACTTTCCGCCTTGCTGGCCGATCTGAAAGGCGAACCGAAACACCTGGAGCGTCTCGCCATCAAGTCCGTCGGGCGCGTGGTGTTCCTGAAAATTGACGAGGTGGACTGGATCGAAGCCGCCGACAACTACGTCGAGCTGCACGTCGGAACCGAATCGCATCTGCATCGCGAGACCATGTCGTCACTGGAGGAGCAGTTGCCGCCGAAGAAATTCATGCGCATCAGCCGCTCGACGATTGTGAACGTGGACCGCATCAAGGAACTCCAGCCGTTGTTCCACGGCGAGTATGCCGTGCTGCTGCACAACGGCACGCGGCTGACCCTGAGCCGCAGCTACCGCGACAAGTTGCAACAATTGATGGGCCGGGAGGAGTGACGGCGCAGCATCAGGTTCACGCCGCGACCGGACCCGATCACTTGGCCGGGGCAGTCAGACACACCCCGATGGCTTCCCCCGCCTGCCCGTCGCCCACGATGAACGCCGCAAACTCCGCGCGCTGATGCGGCGGGATGCGCGCCTTGAACCGCGCCGTGTCGCCGTCGTAATTGCGCTCCACCACTTGCGCCACCGCGTGCAGCTTCGCGATCACCGCCGACGCCTCGTGCGGCACGCTCAACTCGACGAACTCGCGCACGGGCCGCAACAACGTGCCCAGCTCCGCCAGCAACTCCGCCACGCCGTCGCCCGTCTTCGCGGACACGCCCACCCCGTTGGGGAAACGGTGCAGGTATTGGTCAAGCAGGCCGCTCGTGCCCAGGCGGTCGGTCTTGTTGAACACCATCAGCGTCGGCTTGCCCGCCGCGCCGATCTCTTCGAGCACGGCATTGACGGCGAGGATTTGTTCCTCGGCCTGCGGATGGCTCAAGTCCACCACGTGCACCAGCAACTCCGCTTGCACCACTTCCTCCAGCGTCGCCTTGAACGCCTCCACCAAGCCGTGCGGCAGCTTGCGGATGAAGCCCACCGTGTCCGTGAGCAAAACATTCTGGTTCGTCGGCAACCGCAGGCGGCGCGTCGTCGGATCGAGCGTGGCGAACAGGATGTCCTCCACGAAGGTCGCCGCGCCGGTGAGCGTGTTGAGCAGCGTGGACTTGCCGGCGTTCGTGTAACCCACGATGGACGCCAGCGGCCACAGATTGCGCTGACGGCCCGCGCGCTGCGTGGCGCGCTGGCGGCGCACCGTGTCCAGCTCGCGCGCGATTTTCGAGATGCGCTCCTGCACGCGGCGGCGGTCGGTTTCCAACTGCGTCTCGCCGTCGCCGCGCATCCCGATGCCGCCCTTCTGCCGCGACAAGTGGCCCCAGAAGCGCGTGAGGCGCGGCAGCAGATGCTGGAGTTGCGCCAGCTCGACCTGCAATTTGCCCTCCTTCGTGCGCGCCCGCTGCGCGAAGATGTCGAGGATGAGCGCGGTGCGGTCCAGGATTTTGCACTCGAAAACTTTTTCCAGGTTGCGCGACTGCGCGGGCGACAGGTCGTCGTCGAAGATGACCGTGTCCACGTCCACGCTGCGGCAATGGCGGGCGAACTCCTCCGCCTTGCCGGTGCCGATGAAGGTGGCGGCGACGGGCGTTTCGAGTTTCTGCGTGCCGTTACCGACGATCTCCGCGCCGGCGGTGGACGCCAGTTCGCCAAGTTCGCTGAGGGAATCCTGAACGTCGAAGGCGGAGCGGGATTTGAATTCCAAGCCGACGAGGAAGACTCGTTCCGTGCGCCGATTCGTTGTCTCGATGAGTGCTTTCAAATTTCTGCGACACGGCAGCGTAGCACACCTTCCGGCGGAGGGAAGCAGGGTTTTTTCCCTTCAAACGTGCGGCTATCGAGCAAACAAATCCTCCTTCGGCCAGTCGGTCACGGCGTTCGCCGCGCGGTGGAGCGCGGCGTCCATGGCGGAGTCGGGCAGTTGCTTGTGCTCGGAACGCTGGTTAAAGAGCATCGCCCAAATCAAACCGTCGTGCCGCCGCACCAGCAACGTCGCGGTGCCGGGCAGGCTGCCGCTGTGCCAGTAGTTCGCGCGGCCGTCATCGCCCACGGGCCGCGCCGACCAGCCGCAGACGTAGTAGGTGTCGTTCAGCGTGCCGTCGGGTTTGCGCGAAGCGGGCGGGGGCGGGGGCGCGTGCATGAGTTTCAGCGTCGCCGGTTTCAGGAACGGCCGCCGCGCCTGGCCATCCAGCGCGGCGGCGAAACGGACAAGGTCCACCGCCGAGGCGAGCCAGCCGCCATGCGCGTCCATCGCTTCGAGATGGAATCCGCCGTAGGGCCAGGGAACTTGTTCGGGCGGGCCGGGGAAGACGTTCTTCGCCGGCGAGTTGTCCGTCATGTAGTAGCGCGCCTCGCCTTGGGCTTGTTGCCCGTCGAGCGTCGCTCCGAGGCGCATCCGCCGGATGCCCATCGGGGTGAGGATTGTTTCCCGGACGAAGGCTTCGTACGGCCGGCGCGTGACGCGCTCGATCACGCGCCCCAGCACGCAATAGCCGAAGTTCGAGTAGGCGTAGCGCGTGCCGGGATCGAAATCCAGCGGCTGCCCCAGCATGTAGCGAATCACCGCTTCGGCGCCGGCGGGCGCGGTCGTGCCGGTCTTCCCGGCGATGAGTACCGGGCGGAACATCGGGTCGAAACTCTGGTCGCGGTCCCACCCGCCGGTGTGCTGGAGCAACTGACGGATGGTGATGCGCGCCAGACGCGGGTCGGGCGGCTTCGCGTCATCGAGCACCGGCGGCAGCCGCACGAGGTCGAACGCGCGTGCGTCGAGGTCGAGTTTCTTTTCCTCGACGAGCTTGAGCACCGCCACGGCGGTGACGGGTTTCGAGACGCTGGCGATGCGGAAGAGCGTGTCGGGGCGCGCGGGAATTTTCTTCTCGCGGTCGGCCCAGCCGTAGCACTTCACGTAAACGAGCCGCCGGTCCTTTACCACCGCCAGCGCGCCGCCGGGAATCTTGCGCGCGGTCAAGAAGGCTTCGACTTCGCGGTCGAAGGCGGCGGCGGGGAGAACCTTCGCTGTTTGAATCGCCGGAGCGGCGCGCAGTCGAAGGGCGGGCAGCACCGCGAGACCGGTCGCGCCGGTGAGAAGGAATTTGCGGCGGTTCATCATTTCGGCTCCGGCCAGTTGAGGTGTTGATGCAGGAACTGGAACGTGCCCTTCCCGTTGATCGTGTGCGGGCCGTTGAAAAACTCGATCTCCGTCCGCTCCGGGATGCCCAGCCGCGCGTAGAAGCGGCGCACGCGCGAGTATTCATGCGCCACCCATTCATCCGGCGCGACGCCGTCGTGATGCCCCCGCTCGACCATGAACGGTCGCGGTGCGATGAGCGCCGCCATCTCGGCGTAGTTGAACGTGTGGCCAAGATTCCATTCATACATGTCGTATTCGGTGGTGTAGAGGTAACTGTAGCCCGACTCGATGGTCGCGCACTTCTTCGCCCACTCGTTGAAGTCCGCCGAGCAGATGGACAGGCAGTAACGGTCGAGCAACGCCGGCACGCGCATCGCCGTCTTGCCGCCGTAGGAAAGCCCGTAGAAGCCGATGCGCGCCGGATCCACGAACTGCTGCGCGCTCAACCAATCGAGGATGCGCTCGTGCTGCGCGAGGATCACGGAGAAGAGCGACACGCCCAGCGGATGCGCCTTGCGCTGGAGCCGGCGGAACATGTCCACGCCGCGATAGGGATTGTGCGGCGCGAAGACGACGAAGCCGCGCTCGGCCAGCCGCGCGGCGAACGCCTTGTACGCACCGTAAGCCCCGCTCTTGGGATCGTCGTTGATGGTGTCGGCGGGCACGCCTTCCAGCCCGTGCTGGCAGACGACGACTGGTCGGCGCTCGCCGGGCTTGAGATCTTTCGGCAGCAGCAGCACGCCCCACGCGAACACATCTGGGAAAACGTCGAGCACCACATCGTAGCCGGTCCACTTTTCCTGGTCGTAAATCTTGCGCGAGCGCGGGTTCGCGGGCTGGGTCGCTTGGGGAAGTTGTCCGATGACTTCTTCCCACAAGTTTGATTGAAACGGTTTCCGCTCGGCGGCCCATTCGTCGGCGGACTTGGCTTTGATTTGTTTCCAGAAGAAGGCGTCCCGAGCGCGGTCGCAGTAGTGAAGCAGCTTCTGCGTGTAATCCACCAACGGCTCGACCTGGCGGCGTTGACGCTCCACGGGATTGAACCTGGCACCCCGCCGATCGGCCACCGCGAGGCCGGGGGGCGCAAGTTGCCTGCGGGCCTGGCCAAGGCCGTTGAGCAGCGCCAGCAACGCGGCGTCCGAGCCGGGGCCGACGGTCATGCCTTCGTTGCCGTGGATGAACGTGACGTGACGGACGAGCTTTTGGACGAGTTCGTTGGCGCGGCGCACCTCGGCGTCCACGCTGTTGAAGTCCGGCGTCGCCCACCGGCCCGACGCCGCGCCGCTGCGGCCATCGCGGGGCTTGGGCGGTCCGGCCACAGTGGGCGACTCGCTGTGCTCGACGATGAGCGCGCGGGGCGCGATGAGGCTGGCGATCTCCGCGTCACCGAATTCGCGGAGCAGGCCAAACACATCGCGATAAATCGGCTCGGCCCAGACGCGCTGGCGCGAGTCGAAGTAACCGCTAACGAGCGCCCCGCCGATGCGCGGGTCAAGGGCGGCGGCGTAAAGCGCGAGGAGGCCGCCTTCGCCGAAACCAGCGACGCCGATGGGCGCGTGGAGATTGGTATTGGACGGCTGCCCGGAGGCGAACCAGTCCACCGCCGCCAGCACCTTCTCCACTTCATAACCGATGATGTGCCGGCCCATCTCGAAGGCCTGCCGCCAAATCCATTCGCGCTGCGGCAGGTTGGTGAACCGGTTGATCGTCGCGTTGCCGGAAAACGTGTCCGAGCGATCCACGAGCGCGGGCACGAGCACCTGGCAGCCGTTTTCGGCAAGGTGCCGCGCGAACTGTGACTCTGGCACCACACCCGGCGCGAGGCCGGCGAGCATCTCCGGCGTCTGGTCCGCGTCGGGAATCGCGACGATGCGGGCGACGATTGTGCCTTTCGGCTGTAGCAGCAATCCCTCGCCGAACACCCCGGCCAGCACCGGCCACCGAACCGCATGCACGGAGAACCTGTCGGTTTCACCCACGAGCGCCGGCTCGTCCGTGGTGCCGACGTACTCGAGTCCGCTGAACGGCAGCCGGGGATTCACCGCGCCGATCATCTTGCGGAACCGCTCGCGAGGGGGGGCGATGGATTTCTCGAACGCCTCCCGGGAAGAAAGGTCACGACGCCAGAGCTTCGGCCGTTCGGCCAGTGCCCGGTCAATTTCGCGCAGGAGAAACTTGTCCGCTCCCTCGACCATCTGCGCCGAGAGATCGCCTGGCAACGTGAGCGGCTGCGTTCCGGCCAGGGCATCCACATTCTGAGCCAGGCTGCGTAAACTCAGACCAGCGAACAGCAGCAGCGGAAGAAGTTTTGCGTGCATGGCGCGCATGATTGAGAAGCCGCGCATGGCTGTCGAGCCGAGAACCGGAAGTCGCCCGACCACTTCCCGGCTAATCTTCCGTCAGCGCGTTCAGCCGGTGTTCCAACTGCTGGCGGAGCAGTTCGCGCTCAGCGTCGGTGGCGTCGCGGGGAATGTGGAGCGGTTCGGTAAATCTCATCCTCACCCGGCTGAAGGGGATGGGGATTTGAAACCGGTCCCAGCTTTTCAGGCGGATTTTCCAGCCGAGGGTATGGGACGCCGGCACGATGGGGCGGCCGGTGATTTGCGCCAGCGAGATGACACCAGGCTGCACGACGTAACAGGGGCCGCGTGGACCATCGGGCGTGATGGCGATGTCATAGTCGCGCTCGGCCAGGGTGGTCAGTTCGAGCAGCGCCTGGGGGCCCCGGCGGCTGCTGGAACCGCGCACGGGATGCACCCCGAAGTGTTCCATCACACGCGCCACCACGCCACCATCCTTGCTCGCGCTGACAATCGCGGCCAGCCGCGGTGGCTGCCGGCGGCGGTGCGAGTAGTCGCGGTGCATGATGAGCGAGAGCACCAGCCGATTGTGCCAGATGCAGAAAATGAACGATTGGTTGCCGTCCTGCACCACGGAGGGATGATACTCCCACTGGTAACGGAGCGTGGCGGCCACGGCGCGGATCAAGCCGTAAATCAGGGACGCGGCCAGGCGTTGATGCCATTTGAGCGGGTGCGGCACGACCACGCCGTTGGACTTGGGACCGTTGGGGCCCCCGGTCGGCGGACGGGTTTGGGACTTGGAACGGACTTCCGCCATCATGCGCCCTTTTTCAAACAAGCGCGCACGAGGTCTTCGATTCCGGCCTGGGGACCGAGCGCGGCCTGCGCGGCGCGGACGGCGTCGTGCGCTTCGATTTGCTTGAAGCCCAGCGCCATCAACGCGAGCACTGCGTCGTTGATTCTTTGGTCGGCTGCCGAAAGACCGCGTTGGGCACTCAGGGCCTCCCATGCGCCGGACGCGCCGATCTTGTCTTTCAACTCGACGACGATGCGCTCGGCAGTTTTTTTGCCGACGCCGGAAATTTGTGAAAGCGCCTTCACATCACCGCCGGCCACGGCACCGCGCAGGGCAGTGATGTTCATGCCACTAAGAACGTTCAGCGCGATCTTGGGGCCGATGCCGCTGACGGTGTGGATCAGCAGCCGGAACATCTCGCGCTCGCCGGCGGTCATGAACCCGTAAAGGACATGGGCGTCATCGCGAATGGCGAGATGGGTGAGCAGATGCACGTCGCCGCCGGGGGCCGGCAGTTTGTCGTAGGAGGACAGCGGGATGAGCACTTCGTAGCCGACGCCGTGGACGTCCACCGTGGCCTGGGTGGGAAGGCTCTCGACGAGTTTGCCGCGGAGGAAGTTGATCATTTCAAGGCCCGGTCAGCGACCGGTTAGATACGCTTGGGCACGGTCAAGCCATACCGCCCGTGTTCCTGCGCGTGGGTGAGCGCCAAAGCGAGCGCGTCCGCAGCGTCGGGTTCAGGCATGTCCGGCAGGCGCAGGAGGCGCTGGACCATTTTGGCAACGGCGAGTTTTTGCGCGGCACCGTAGCCGACGATGGCTTGCTTCACTTTGCGCGTGGCGATTTCATAGATTTCCAGGCCAGCTTCCGCCGCGGCAAACAGGCTGGCACCCCGCGCTTCGCCCATGATGAGCGCGGTCTGCAAGTTCTGGGCGAAGAAAAGCCCTTCGATCACGCAAACGCTGGGGCGATGTTCCTGGAGAACCTCGCGCAGAGTATGAACAATTTTCACCAGGCAGCGGGAGTGTTCCCACGCGGGCGGGCACTGGATGGTGCCCTGCGTCAGCACCTTCGGATGCGGTTTGCCCAGACGAATGACGCCATAGCCCGTGCCACGTAGCGATGGATCGACTCCGAGGATGACTTGATGTGCATTGAGCGCGGGGCGCAGGCCGCTTTCCAGAAGCGGTGAGGCAACACGACCGCCGCCGTTCAGCCGCTTTTCCATCTGTTCAAATTGCTGCGGAGTGATGCCCACGCCCTGAAACTGTGCCACGCAACGAGAGCTTGCAAAGAATTCTTTTGCGCGGGGCCGCGCATTTCGCGCGTCGTACCGGTCGGACCAGTCCCCAGCGGACCGCACCACAATCCCGGAACCGCCGGACACCTCGAACGTGTCCGTGTGTCACGTTCACAAGCCCGCCATTCCTTTGAGCCGCTCGTAAACCACCTTCTGCGTCTCCGGAGAGAAGCGATTGTAGTCATCCAGTTCGTGGAACTGCAAATTGCCGTTGGCGTCGAGCAGGCGATAGACCTTGTTCGCCTCCTCGACGCAGCCCTTCACGTCAGCGAGGGTCGCCTGATAATCAATCTTCGGCGCGAAGACCAGCGTGGGGCGCGGCGCAATCAGCGCCAGCACCTCGTGGTAGTCGTAGGGAACGCGGCTCTCGTCGCCGACAAAATCCGCCAGCCGCGGTTGCAGCGGCAGCCAGCGCGACCAGCGGACGATGCCGCCGGTACCCTTGTCCAGCGTGTCCAGGCGCATCGGCGTGAAGCCCGCCACGGACACCACTCCGGCCACGCGCTCATCCAGCGCGGCAGCGTGCAACGCGGCCATCGCGCCGGTCGAGTAGCCGAGCAGGTAGATGCGGCCGGCGTCCAGGAAGCCGAACGACGCCACCGCCTCGACCGCAGCCAGCGTGTCTTCCACCATCTTCCCCAACAGCGACCAGTGCGGGTAGCGCAGGTAGAAGTTCCGCACTTCCTCCAACCGCGAGCCATTGCCGATCTGATCAAAGGTGAAGACGGCGAAACCCTGTCGCGCCAGCGCCAGGTGCGGGTCTTCGCCGCGCTTGTAGCCAGCGCCGTAGCCGCGCGCGTTGGACAGCGGATGCAGCCAGATCACGACGGGGAGTTTCTTGTCCGACTGATCGGCGTTAGTCGGAAAGTAGAGGTCGCCGGCGATGTAATTGCCGAAGGTCACGCTCTGCTTTTGCAAGCCGCCGGGCGCGGTGGCGCGGCCGAGCATCGTCGCGCGGTGGGCGGCCTCGACGCCGTACTTGCCCGGTGGCGATTCGGCGAAGGGCGGAGCGACGCCCAACCCCCAAAGGACGCGTGGCCGGATCGTTTCCTTCCGCTCGCGCCACTGGGCTGCTGTTTCCACGGGCGGCCCGTTGCTCACCGTGAGCAGGTCCGTGATTGTGTTGGTCGGAAAAAACTTTGGGTCCACCGTCTCGCCGCTCGCTTTCCGCCACTGTTCAAACGTCGGAAAAATGGCGGCGTCCGGCAGTGAAAAGTCCGCGCGGCGGAACACCGTGTCCAGCCAGTCCAGGTAACTCTCGATGTCCTCCGCGCGCGTCTCGTGGCCGCCGTGGCGGTAGCGCAGGTTCAACTCCTCGCCGTGTCCGAGCAGGTCATACGCGCGCCGGGCCGAGTAGTAGGTCTGTTCGACGGCCCAAACGCTCTCGACGTTGTCATTGAGTGCGGAAGAAATGAGACACGGGCGCGGCGCGATGCAGGCGATGAGTTCCGGCTGGTCAATGGGCAGCTTGTTCTCGCGGCCGGCGAAGAACCGCAGACGCGGATGCAGCCAGTCAGGAAAATTCCGCGTGATGAATTCAATGCCTTCGCCGAACTGCGTTTCCGAAAAGAGCCGGTATGAACACGCCCCACCCGCGCCCGAACTGCTGGAGATGACCGCGCTCACCCGCAGATCCATCGCCGCGCCGATGAGCGCCGTCTTGCCGTTGCGCGAATGGCCGGTGAGCGCGATGCGGTTGGTGTCCACGACCGGCAGCGTGTGCAGATAATCAATGCACCGGCTGGCCGCCCAGGCGCGGCGCGTCAGTTTCGTCCAGTCGTGTTGCGGCCAGAGGCCCGCCCAGTTCGTCGTGTCATCGCGCGAGTCCGCGCCCGCGTACACGCAGCCGAGATAGCCGCGGCTCACCGCCACGAGCGCCCACGAGCGATGCGTGTCCTGCGTGAGGAACACCGGAAACGGCGGCTGGCCTTTGGGGATGATGAGTTCGAGCCGCAACTTCGCCGCGTGCTTCGGCCCAAACTCCAGCGTGACCTCATCAATGAACGCGCCGGCCTCCTCGCGCGATTTGATTTCCGCCGCGCGGACATTGCCCGGCGACGGCGGAATCGTGCCGGTGACGTAGTGCTGGAACAGGCCGATCAATTCCACGCGGCGCCTGGGCCAGTCTGCCGCCGTGGCGTCCGGCCCGTTGGCAAAGCGAAGGGGGTCCGGCAGGAACGGGACGCCGGGCAGCGCATCGAAGTCCGGCGGCAGCGTGCCTTTTTCCTTCAACCACTTTTCCCACGGTTCGCTCTTGGGAAGGATGCGGAGCAGCTCAGCGAGGAGTTCCTTTTGCCTGGCGGTGTCGGGCGGCTCGGCTGGATGCACGGTCAAAAAACTCAGAACCAAGCCGGTCAGCGCAATGAGGAAGGAACTCGGTTTCATGCTTCTTGCCCTCGGTTGGCAACGCCGATTTTGTAACTCAAATCATTTTCTCCAATTCCCGATGGTTCACCTTGCCCGTCCCGAGCTTGGGAATCTCGCGGACGAATTTCACCTCACGCGGCACGCAGAGGTTGGAAAAACCTTTCGCGCGGAGCGTCGCGCGAATTTCGTCGAGTTGCAGCCGCGACTCGTTGGCGGCGGCGATGAGCACCTCGCCCTTGTGTTCGTCCGGCCGGCTGACAACCGCGATGGCGCAGCGCAGACCGTAGTGCGGAAACGCCCCGGCCAGCGCGTCTTCGATGGCTGTCAGGCTCACCATCTCCCCGCTGATCTTGGCGAAGCGTTTCAGCCGGCCCAGAATGTGAACGAAGCCTTCCGCGTCCACCTTCACGATGTCGCCGGTGTCGTACCAGCCGCCGAGCGCCTTGAACGTCGCGTTGGCATCCGCGTTCAAGTAGCCCTTCATCACGTTCGGCCCGCGCACGAAAAATCGTCCGCCTTCCGCGACGCCTTCGACCGGTTCCAGTCTGTATTCCATGCCCGGCATCAGCCGGCCCGCGCTCCCGTGCCGGGGCGCAAGCGGCGTGCAAACGCTGATGCCCGGACTGCACTCCGTCGCGCCGTAGCCCTCGAAGATGCGCACGCCAAACCGTTGCGCCCAGATCGTGGCGGTGGCCTCCTGCAACTTCTCCGCGCCGGCGAACATGTAGCGCAGGCTGCGGAAGTCATACGCGTTGGCCTTGCGCGCGTAGCCGTTCAAAAAGGTGTTCGTGCCGAGCATGATGGTGCAGTCGCGATCGTAAAACACCGCCGGCACCAGGCGATAATGCAGCGGCGACGGGTAGATGAAAACATACATGCCGCGGATGAGCGGCAGCAGCGTGCCCACCGCCAGCCCGAAACTGTGAAAGATCGGTAGCGCGTTGAAGATGCGATCCGTGTCCTGCAAATCGCACACCGCGAGCATCTGCCGGACATTCGCCAGCAGGTTCGTGTGAGTGAGTTCGACGCCCTTGGGCATGCCCTCGGAGCCGCTGGTGAAGAGAACCACGGCGGTGGCGTCCGGCGACGTAGCGTGGAAGGTCTTGGGTGAACAATGAAGAAACGCGCACGCCAGCGCCGCCAACTTCCCCGCGCCGGAGATTTTCTCGCGCACGTCTTCGAGATGGATGAGTTGGATGCCGGCGGCAGCCAGCGGTTCGAGTTGCAGCTTCGCGCGCTCGATGAACGCGCGCGAGGTGATGATTTGTTTCAGCCCCGCCAGTTGCGCGCAGGCCAGCATCGTCGCCGTGCCGGTGGAATAATTCAGAATGGCCGGCACCTTGCCCGCGCACCACAGCGCCAGCAACACGACGGGCGTGGCGTTGACATTGGGCAACAACACGCCGACGCGACCGGCGTCAGCGGTCGCCAGATCTCGAAACTGCCGCGCCATCAAATCCGCACCCACCAGCAAGCGCCGGTACCTGAGCGTCCCGTTGATGTCCTCGATCACGACCTGCTTCGGGCGCTGACGCGCGGCGGCGATGATCGCGGCGGGCACCGTGGCTTCGCCGAGGCGCATTTCGATTTCAAACTGCTGCATCACCAGCCGGTCGCGCAGCCAGCCGGTCAACTGCGCGCGGGCCGGCGCCGTGGCCAGATGTTCCAGCTTGGGCGGCGTGAGCAAGTCGCTGAAGTGCGCGGTGACGGTCGGGAACCACTTCTTCCAATTGCGATTCGGCGACAGCGGCAGGCGGAACGCGCCGCGCAAATAACAAGTGATGACCTTGGCATTCGTCTTGTGCAGCAGGAAGCCGGTGCCATCGAAGAGCTTCATCAACGTGCCCGTGCGCGACAGACGGCCCTCGGCGAACAGCACCAGCCGGCCCTTGCCCTGCAAATACTCCGCCATGTGCTTCACCGCATACGGCGAAGTGGTGTCAATCGGATAGGTGCGCTTGTTGGCGATGATCTTGCGCTTCCACCAAACGGAGGTCGCCGCCATGCGGCTGGACGTGACGAAGCGCCAGTCATCCTCCAGGCACAACACGAGGAAGAGCCAGTCAATCCACGAGACGTGATTGGGGATGAGCAACACCGGGCCGGGCGTTTGCAGCGCCGCCGTGTTGAAGGCGCGAAAGCGGAACAGCAGGCGAAACAACAGACGGAAGAATATTTTCATGCTCGCGCCGAGAGTCTTGGCCAAACCGCTGCCAGACTCAACTTCACAATCACCCCCGTCCGGTCAGTAGGTCAGTAATCAGTAGGTCAGTAGGTCAGTGAACCAGTGAGTCAGTGGGGTGGGTCGCGCGACGGGCGACGGCACAGGTTACTGACCTACTGATTACTGGTTCACTGCTTCACTGATTCCACCCGCCCACCCGCTGAGACGCCTCACAGAGTCACTATGTGCCGGTCCTCAGCGCCTCAGTGAGCCATCTCAGGAACAAAGTGCCGCTCCTCAGCAACTATGTGAGCCTCCTCATCAACAATGTGAGGCATCTTATCAACTATGTGAGCCTCCTCATGAACTATGTGAGCCTCCTTATCGCGTTTTTCTGGGGTTTTTCGCGGTGGACGACCCGAACCGGCAAAATGTGCCGCCTTTTTGGACAGGCCCGCGCCGCGCGCAGCGTCCTGGACTGCGGTGGCAAGGCCGACGCGACACCGCTTTGGCGCGGGCGGGGATCGCGGCGGTTCGGGAGTCGTGGCGCGTGCGAAGGCGGCGAAGGCCGATCCCCAAATCCTTCGCCGCCTTCGCGGGACATCCTGACGGTTTGAATTCAAAGGGTACCGCCACCCGCCGTTGGGTTCGCCGTGTAAAACCGGCGGGCGCAATGCCGGAAACGGGCGGAAAACATTCTTGACGCGGGGTTTGGGCAGGATGAACCTGCCGGCCATGAACCGTGATAGACGGCAAACTTGCCGCACTAAAAAGTTTGGCCGTCAAATCCGCCGCCTAAAACCGGAAACCATGACGGCGGACAGACAGGTTAGGGGGCAGCGGCGCACGGGCATGGCGAGAACGGCACATCTCTTGGGATGCGCCCCCTGAATCATTAGCGACAAGCTTGGAGACTTCACCCAACGGGTGAAGCCGTGTCGCTAATGATTCAGGTGCGCCCCCGCTCTCGTTGTTTTAGCATTGCGCATTTGAAGGCAGTGACGTAACAGTGGCCGACATGAACACTTGGATAAAAAGTTCGTGGTTTGCCGATCTTGTTTCAAAGATGAAAGAGGCAGAAGGCGATGCGCTTTCGCTAATTGAGGACCACGCCTGTCGCTTGCAAACTGACATGTTCCTACTAGCCTGCAATCTTCACTCGCAACCGCAAACATTGTCTGGAAGGGAACTCGTCACAGAACTGGGGAAGGCCATGACACGCGACCGCCTTCAAGGTCGAGACTTGGCCGTGTATGAAGGGATCTATTCTTACCTTCCGTCGCTGCGGCAGATTCGTGACGCGCTATTTTCGCCAGCACTAGACGAACATGTGAAGATCCCACCCATGCCCCCAGTAATTATTGATACCCGTATTCCACTGAAGGAGTTCTGGGAGGAGATCAACAAGCAGGTTTTTATCATCCAAGTGGATTGAGTGAGGTCAACTCTGGCTTGTTATCAGAGAGAGTGTAACTAGATGATAACGCCTACCACTGCGCTGGAGTCAACGCGGTCTTGGGTTGCCTCCCGAACATTGCGCGTAAGTCATGTTTAACAGAATCAAACTCAGCATGCTATTGGGGAAATTGAACGTTCAGATGCCCATCACAGAGAGCATTTACGCCTCGGAGAAGCCATCGGACAACCTGACCGGTCTTCTTGGGTGCTCCACTGGCACACTGTCGCTCATGATTCAGTTTTTAGAGGAGGCAGCCATCTTCGCTGCGAAGAGCAGGTCACGCATCGTTCATTTTCCGGAAGGAAAGGATATGGTTATACGTATGTCCAGGATTCTTGTTGTGATCGAGCACGAGGTGGAGACCAAGCGGGACATGTATCCAGATGGTCCAGCATTGGACCGGGTTCAACCGAAGTGGGAAGCACTCGTTCAGCGCTTTGATGAGTTGCTTCAACAAGTGGAGTTCATCGACTGAGATGACGGCGGCCACTCGCTTCGAGTTTTTTGAGTTCACTGACCTACTGACCTACTGGTTCACTGGTAACTGACCGCCGCGTTTTCTACCTCAAAACCGCGCTCTCCGCTCGACACCCGATCGGCTCGCCGTTACGGTGCGCCTCCAGAATTTTTGAACGAGCCTATGCCCAGTTTTTTACAAGTCCGCGAGGACGGTGTCTGCCTCGCGGTGAAGGTCCAACCGCGCGCGTCGAAGAACCAGATCGACGGGGCGGCGGGGACGGAGTTGAAAATCAAAGTCACCGCGCCGCCGGTGGACTCCGCCGCGAATGAGGCGGTGCTGCGGTTGCTGGCGGAGGCGCTAGATTGCCCGCGCGGTGCGGTGCAACTGCTGCGCGGGCAGACTTCGCGGCACAAGCAGGTGCTGGTGCGGGGCGTCTCGGCGGCGGACGTGGCGGCGAAATTGAAACGCGCGACCGCGTAACGGCGGCGATGACGATGCTTCCAACCGGGCATCGCTAACGGAGCTTCGGGAAAAACTTCCGCGCCGTCGCGCACGTCGCGGCGCTCAACTCTTCCAGGGTGCAGCCTTTCACTTGCGCGGCGACTTCGGAAATCTCCTTCACGTAGGCCGGATCGCAGCGTTTGCCGCGATGAGGCAGCGGGGCGAGATAGGGGCAATCCGTTTCCAGCATGAATTCGCCCAGCGGCGTGGCGGCGAGCGCGTCGCGGATGTTCTGCCCGTTCTTGAACGTGAGGATGCCCGTGAAGCTCACCACCGAACCCATCGCCACGACGCGCCGCATCGCCGCCGCGTCGTCGGCGAAACAATGGAATTGCCCGCGCACCTTGCCCACGAACGGCTGCATCATCGCCAGCGTGTCTTCGAGCGCGCTGCGCTGGTGGATGACGCAGTTGAGTCCGCACTCGGCGGCGACTTCGAGTTGCTGCTGGAAGATTTGCGCCTGTTTGTGTTTGTAGCGTTCGTCATCGGCAGCGGTGCCGCCGTCCTTGTGGCTGGGCAGGCGGTAGTAATCCAAGCCAGTCTCGCCGATGGCGACGACTTTGGGATGCCGGGCGAGTTCACGCAGCGCGGGCCGCAAATCCTCCGGCGCTTCCAGCGCGTGTGTCGGATGCCAGCCGGCGACGGCGAAGACGTTCTCGTATTGCTCGCTGAGTTTGCTCGCCCGCTCGCTGCTGGCCAGGTCAGTGCCGATGCTGATGATTCTCGTGATGCCGGCGGCCTGTGCGCGCTCGAGGACTTGCGGCAGGTCTTGCGCGTAGTCGGGATAATCGAGGTGGGCGTGGGTGTCGAAGAAGATTGGCATGGGAAGTATTAAGCCCACGTCACCGCGCCCTTCGCTTCGCGCAGCACGAGGCTTTGCAGGAAGCGCACGCCTTTCTCCGATCCCTCGCGCGCAGTCATCAGGCTGTCTTCGTGTTCCATCGAGAGCACGCCGTCGTAGCCGGTCATGCGGAGCGCGGAGACGAAGCCCGTCCAGAAATGGCGCGGATGGCCGTAGCCGACAGTGCGGAAAATCCAGGCGCGGTTCAGTTCGTCGCGGTAGTGCTTGGTATCGAGCACGCCGTTGGTCGCGGTGTTCCACTCGTGGATGGCAGTGTCCTTGGCGTGACAATGCCAGATGCAACCCTTGAGCGCGCGCACGGCGGCGCATGGATCAATGCCCTGCCAGAAGAGATGCGACGGATCGAAGTTCGCGCCGATGACCGGGCCAACGGCCGCGCGCAGCCGCAGCAGCGTCTCTGGATTGTACACCGCGAAGCCCGGATGCATTTCCAATCCCACCTTCACGCCATGCTGTTTGAGGAAAGCGGCGGTCTTGCGCCAGTAGGGAATGAGCACGCGGTTCCATTGGTAGTCCAGAATCTCCAGGTAATCCGGGGGCCACGGACAGGTGACCCAGTTGGGCGATTTGTCGCCGGGCGCTCCGCCGGGACAGCCGCCAAAGGTAATCACGGTTTCGACGCCGAGCTTGCTGGCGAGGCGGACGGCCTTTTGGAAGTCGCGGTCGAAGGACGCGGCCAGCTTCTTGTTCGGATGAACATTGTTCCCGGCGCAGGTGAGCGCGGAGATTTGCAGTCCGCGCGAATGGATGGCCTTGAGGAAATCCTTCGCCTTCCGGCCGCTGGCGAGCAGTTCATCCACCGGGCAATGGTCGGTGCCCGCATACCCGCCCGCGCCAAGTTCGATGGCCTGCACGCCGAGACCGGCGAGGTAATCCAGGGTTGGCTCGAACTTGAGCGAGCGCAGGACGACGGAGAAAACGCCGACTTTCATGGTTTTTGGAGTTGAACTGAGGTGAAACTAACCAGGCCAGTCCCGCCGGGACAATCACAATAACGACCCGCAGTTAATGGCTTTTTCGTCTTGTCGGAACCTTCCGGTTCGGTAAGCTCCCTAGTCTCCGCGAAGCGGAGAATAACGTTTGCGCCTTCCCCAAGACGCAACTTTTGTAAACTGACAGACACAAATAAAGCTATGACTGGTTCCGCAGGTGTGACTCAAGACGTTGCCGTCAAATCGAACGGCCAGAACAACAGCCAGAAGCCCAAGTATCCCGGCATCCGGGTCACTTGCAACGGCAACCAGCTCGTCACCCAATACGTGGAAACGCGCATCACGGAGGGCGGCATCTTTTATCCCATCACGCCCTCGACGGAAGGCGGCGAGATTTACCAGCAATCCTTCGCGTCGGGCGAACTGAACGTCTGGGGCCAGCAGAAAATCGCCGTCGAAACCGAGGGCGAACACGCGGCGCAGGGCGGCGCGACGGCTTTTGCCGTCACCGGCAAGCGCGCGGTCAATTTCACTTCCGGCCAGGGCATCGTCTATGCGATGGAGCAGTATTACCACGCGCCGGGCAAGCTCTGCACGATGGTGATCGAGGTCGGCGCGCGGGCGCTCACCAAGCACGCGCTGAATGTCCATTGCGGTCACGATGATTTTTACGCCGCGCTCGACACCGGCTGGACGATGCTCGTGGGCAAGGACGCCCAACAAGCCTCCGACCAGGCCATCATTCTCCGCAAGGTCAACGAGTTGTCGCTCAATCCGGGAATGAACATCCAGGACGGGATGCTCACCACGCATTCCGAGCGCACCTACCTCGCGCCGGAAGCCGAGATGCTCCGCGAGTATCTCGGCGCGGCGGGCGAGATGATTGATTGCCCGACGCCCGCGCAGCGCGTACTCTTCGGCCCCAAGCGCCGCCGCGTGCCGGAAATGATGGACCTCAAGAACCCCATCCTACTCGGCCCGGTGCAAAATCAGGAGCATCACATGAACGGTGTGGTCGCGCGCCGCAACAATTTCAACGAGCCGATTCTGAAGTTCCTCGAACAATGCTACACGGAGTTCGGTCAGCTCACCGGTCGTCACTATGGGCTGATTACCGAATACAAAACGGCGGACGCGGACACCGTCTTCGTTTCGCTCGGCTGCGCGGCGGAGAACATCGAGGAGGCGTGCGATTATCTGCGCGAACAGCGCAACGCCAAGGTCGGCTCCATCCACATCAACGTCATCCGCCCATTCCCTGAAGCCGCCGTCATCAAGGCGCTGCGTGGCAAGAAGAATGTCATCATCATCGAACGCACGGACGAAGCGCTGGCCGGCGACAACCCGCTCGCGCGCGACATCCGCGTGGCGCTGGGCAAGGCGCAGGAGGTGGTGAAGTTTGGTGGCGAACTACCGCCGCTCAAGACGGAGGAGACGCCCCGCCTTTTCCGCGGTTCCTACGGCATCGGCTCGCGCGACTTCCGCCCGGAGCACACGCTCGGCGCCTACGAGTTCGCCATCGGCCAGACGCGCCGCAAGGACGGCAAGGGCGCGGCGGACGGCACCACTTACTTCACGCTCGGCATTGACCATCCTTACTCGGTCATCAGCAAGGACACGCCGTCGTTGCTGCCGGACAACGCCATCGCGGTGCGGTTCCATTCCATCGGCGGTTGGGGCATGATTACGACCGGCAAAAATCTTGGCTCCATCATCGGCGAATTTGGCGACCTCATCTCGCACCAGAAACCCGAATACGAAGAGGACGGGCGGCTCAAGGAAAAGCTCTTCGTCATGGCCAACCCGAAATACGGCTCGGAGAAAAAGGGCGCCCCGACGAATTATTATCTCACCGTGGCGCCCGCGCGCATCAAGGTGAATTGCGAGTTGAACCACGTGGACGTCGTGCTCTGTTGCGACCCCAAGGCGTTCACGCACACCAATCCGCTGGAAGGCTTGAACAAAGGCGGCTGCATCGTCTGGGAGTCGAGCGACACGCCCGAAGTCGCCTGGCAGCGCATCCCGGCGCACCACCGGCAGTTCGTGAAGGACAACAACATCCGCGTTTACATTTTGCCTGGCTTTGAAATCGCCCGCAAAGCCACTGACCGCGGCGAGTTGCAATTGCGCATGCAGGGCAATTCGTTTCTCGGCGCGTTCTTCCGCGTGTCGCCTTTCCTCAAAATCGCCGGCATTACCGAGGAGCAGTTCCACGAAACCGTCCGCAACCAATACGTGAAGAAGTTCGGCCGCTTCGGCGACGCCGTCGTCACGTCGAACATGACGGTCATGACCGAGGGCTTCTCGCGCGTGCAGGAAATCCAATACGGCGCGCTCGAAGCCCCCGACCGCTCTTCCATGCGCAACCCGCCCATCTGGCCGCAGGGCGAACATCAAATCATCCCGACGGCTGGCGTCGGCGGCAACCTGCCGGGCATCGCGATGCCGGCGGACCAGACACCCCGCGCGCCCTTCCAGACGCTGGCGAAGTTCGACAAGGAATACCGCTGCGGCCTCGGCTATCACCAACCCTCCGGCGCGCTCGCGTCCATCGGCGTGATGGGCGCGGGCAGCGGCGCGACGCAGTCCAAGTACGTCGCGCGCCGCGAGACGCCGGTTTACATCGCGGAGAACTGCACGCAATGCATGGAGTGCATCACCGCCTGCCCCGACACCGCGCTGCCAAACATGGCGCAGGAAATCACCACCGTGCTCCGCGCCGCCGCCATCAACTACATCACTGACCCGCCCGAGCGGAAGAAGTTGCTCAACGAGTTGAAGGGCGTCGAAGACCGCGCCCGCGCGCAAATGGTGGCCGTCATTGAAAAGAAGGAATCGGTGCCGTTCAAAGACATCATCCACAAGGAAGTCAGCGCGCTCGCCGGCATTTCCGACAAGGCCAAGGCCGAGTTCACCGGCATCATCGCCAAGCTCCCGCTCGCCTACAACAACGTCCCCGCGATTTTCCGCTCGCTGGAAAAGAAGGCTCCGGGCGGCGGCGGCTTGTTCTCCATCTTCGTGTCCGACTTGTGCAAAGGCTGCGGCGAATGCGTGCAGGTCTGCGGCGACCACGACGCGCTGCGCATGGCCGTCGAGACGGAGGAACTCAATGCCGACCTCACCACTGCGCAAATCTTCTCGCGCTTGCTGCCCGACACGCCCCAGAAATTCCTCGGCCTTTACAACGACCAGGATCCCGCCGGCTCCCGCGAAGCCGCGCTCCGTAATCATCTCATGGTCCGTCGCAACTACGAGGCGCTCGTCTCCGGCGACGGCGCGTGCGCCGGCTGCGGCGAGAAGAGCATCCTTCGCGCGGCGGCGTCCGTGACCGAGGCTTACATGCGCCCGCTCTACCACGCCAAGGCCGACCGCCTGCGCGCCAAAGCCGCGCGGATGGAAAAGGAAGGTCTGGCGAAATTGCAGGCGATCAAGCAAAGCAGCCTGGAGCAATACGAGCTTTACCGCAAGGCCGTCGCCCACGTCATCATGGGCCTCGGCGGCGAAGACGACGCGGACACGGCCAAACGCATCGAAGCCCACGGGAAAATTACCGACGAAGACATCATTGACTCGCTCTGCGCCGTGATGCGCCAGGACGCCTTCAACCACCGCGACCTCCAATCCATTGACGGGCGCCGCGCCGACGGCATGTCCGTGATGATGATGGGCGCCAGCACCGGCTGTAACACGGTCTATGGCTCCACCCCGCCGTCCAATCCGCATCCGTATCCGTGGATGAATTCGCTGTTCCAGGACGGCGCGACCATCAGTTGGCTGATGGCCGAGTCCATCATCCTGAACCACTCGCGCCGTTCCGTCGCGCCAGAGCGGCTGTCCACCGCGCTGCTCGAACGCGCGGACAACGTGGTGAGCGAAGCGGATTACTTCACGCTGACGCATCTCGACGACACGCTGATGACCGAGCAGGAAATCCGCGAACTGCCGAAGGTCTGGGTCGTCGGCGGCGACGGCGCGCTGGGCGACATCGGTTTCCAGAACGTCTCGAAGGTCATCCTGCAAAACCGGCCGAATGTGAAAATCCTCATGCTCGACACGCAGGTTTATTCCAACACCGGCGGGCAGAATTCCGATTCCTCCACGATGCTGGGCGGTTACGACATGAACCAGTTCGGCGTCGCGTCGCAGGGCAAGCTCATCGAGAAGAAGAACGTCGCCGAGGCGTTCACCAGCGGCCACGGCTCGCCGTTCGTCGCGCAGGTTTCGATGGCCAACGCCGCGAAGCTCTACAAGGCGATGCTGGATGGCATTGAGTATCGCGGCACCGCGTTCTTCCAGTGCTACACCACCTGCCAGCCGGAGCACGGCGTCTCCGACAACATGAGCGCCGACCAGGCGAAGATGGTCCGCGACGCGCGCGGAATGCCGGAGTTCGTCTTCAACCCGCGCGCGGGCGAAACTTCGCAGGAAGTGTTCGACCTCAAGGGCAACCCGACGCCCAACCGCGACTGGTGGCGCACGAAGTTCAAGGCCACCGGCGAGGAATACAACTTCAACGTCGCGCACTGGGCCATCACCGAGGGCCGCTTCCGCAAGCACGTCAAGGCCATCAAGGAGGACGAGGCGAAGAAGCTGATTCACTTCGACGACATGCTGGTGCTCATCAACCAGGACGACGTGATCCACCGCCGCGTGTTCGACCCGAACCACCGCTCCTGCGTCCCGAACTTCGGCTGTTACATCCAGGCGGATGTTGACGGGAAGATGAAATACTTCGCCGTGTCGCGCCAGATGGTGCTCTTCGCCATCGAACGCCGCAAAGCCTGGCGCATGTTGCAAAGCAAGGCCGGCGTGGCGAACAAGGACTACCTCGCACAAAAGGCGCTGCTCAAGAAATTCGACGCCGGCACGATCACCCTGACCGACTTGAAGACGAAAACGCGCGAGTTGTTCGAGGCCGAACTGGCGGCGATCAAGTAACAAATCCTTTCACCCACACGCCCTCGCAGTCACACGGCTACGGGGGCGATGTCGTTTCTGCGACTTATGGTCGCTCAGAATCTGCTTCTTTCTGGCGGCCGTCGGCATGATGCGTTCGTGACCAACCCCACGCCACCGACCGGGGCAGTCAAAGCGGGGGGCCGGGCCGGGCCAAACCACAAATCGCATTGAACAAGTTCAACCCGGCGGACGCTGCACCCGTAATACCAACTACGTTAATTGGCTGGTAGAAGTTAAGCGGCGGGGATAGCCTTTGGGCATGGCCAGACCCCGAGCAAAATTAGATCGTTGCGGTGAGGCGGACCTCGTCACCCGCCGCCTCCACACCGAACCTCCCGGA
>JANNEF010000427.1:0-11127 GCA_031378375.1 Verrucomicrobiota bacterium
GTCGCTTCGCTCCGGCATCCCTCAAAGACTGGCCGCAGGGCCGGAGCCATTGGTGCTTCTTGGTGCCAGTGTCCTGCTTTGCTAACTACAGAAACTGTCCTGCTTTGCTTTCACCGCGACACGAAATGAAAACAAGTGCAAGCAGTTCTACCGTCTGCGGCAGAAGTATTTGCCGCCAGCGGTTGAGTCAGGATTTCGGTGCCTTGATGAACGTCCGAAACCGCCTGCGTGGGTGGTCCCGAAATTACAGCGTGCTTTGAGTTCTGTGCGTTCTTTTGCGGTTGAAGTTCGCCGTCCCCATCCGTGTCCATCGGTGTCATCCGTGGTGAAAGACTTTGCGTTTCCTTGCGTTCTTTGTGGCCAACTTTGTTCCCTCCTCCGAATTGCAAAGTGCGTCCAGCCGTAGCAGTCCGAAAGAAGGTCGTTGCCGGCGAACCGCAAAGGCGGCATGGTATCGCCAGTATGAGCTACATTGGAACGGTATCGCATGGCGTGGTCGTTCTCCCGGCCGGGGCCAAGCTGGATGAAGGGAGCCAGGTGCGGGTGGAACCGCTGAAAAAGCGGGGGCGAAAGCCCCCAGCGGCGAGTTCCCTGGGCGAGATGCTTTTGCGGTTTGCGGGCAAAGCGAAGGGCTTGCCGGTGGACATGGCCAGGAACCATGACCACTACCTGCACGGGCTGCCCAAGAAATGAAGCCCGTTTTTGCGGACACTTTTTATTATCTGGCCTTGCTCTCGCCGCGTGATCCAGCGCACGGCCAGGCTGTGTCGCTCACGCGCCGTTTGCGCTCCCGGCTCGTCACGACGGCGTGGGTGCTGACGGAGGTGGGCGACGCCATGTCGCTGCCGCAAGACATGGCTTAACGATAGGAGGAACGGCGAATGTGTCAAACGGGATTCGCGGGGACGTTCACCCACTCCATCCGTGTCCATCGGTGTGCCTCCGTGGTAAAAGACTTTGCGTTTCCTTGCGGTTTTTTGCGGCTGTGAGGTTGAGCCACGAAGACACGAAGGCACCAAGGCGAGAAGTTCATCCCATGCGTAAGGCGTCGTTTGCCCGAGGGCGGCTGCCTGGAAGGCGGGGAGTGGGTGTCTGGTTGATGGGTGAAGAGTTGATGGTTGATTGCCGGAGTGGGCGGATGTGGGTTCGTGGAAATTCGTGCCATTCGTGTCTCGTTATTCACACCCATCCGTGTCCATCGGTGTACATCCGTGGTTGAAACTAGAACAGGCAGTTGAGCCACCAAGGCACGAAGTTGAGTAACCGCAAAGAACTATTGCAGGTCAGGCGGCAGGCTTGGTGATGCTGGCTGATTTCGCCGGGTCCGCGAACCGGACCTGGCCGGAGGCGCGGAGTTCTTTCTCCAGTTGCTGGTAATGCTGAAAGAGCCGTTTGAGGTCGTGCCCGCAGTCGGCAGAAATCTTGTGGCGCACGGCGCGGATTTTTTCAATTTCCTGTTCCAGAATCATCGGGTGCCTCCATCAGTTGCAGGGGTGTGGCCAGGACGGGAGACGACAAACCCAGCAGCGCGTTGACGCGCTGGATGTGCCGGACCTTGTTGGCGTTGGCCAGGTGAACGCAGTTCCATGTGAGCAGAATATCACAGTTGTGGCGGGAGGCGAGCGCCAGATGCAGGGCGTCGCCGGAGCGGTCGCCGGGCATCAGCTTGTGCGCGATGTACACCTCGACGATCTCCAGCACATCCAGCGTCACGTCCAACAGAGGGATGCTCTGGAGCAGCGCAATCTTTTCGGCTTTCTGCGGATGTTCCCCCCTGGCGCAATTCATCAAGAACCACCGTGCTCGAAACCACCTCGTAGGCGACGCGAGTGTGTTCTTTTGCGGTTGAAGTTCGCCGTCCCCATCCGTGTCCATCGGTGTCATCCGTGGTAGAAGTCTTTGCGTTTCCTTGCAGCTTTTTGCGGCTTTGGATTCAGTCCGCGGCTGGCATTTCAGAGCTGAGTTCTGTCGATTTAAGAAAAACTTTTCACTTGCCGAAATAAATTTTGTCGCGTGTTGCGGCCTTCCTGGTTGGCGGGGGAAGTGAATGATACAAGCCAAGGTTGGTATTGGTTCATCAAAAATTAAACGTATGAAAAATAACATTGTAGCACTCCCCATCCCGGATTTGTTGAGTCTCGGCGACAAGGCCGCCACCGGCGCGGCGGTCGTCGGCAAGGACATCGGTCTGGTCATCAATAAGCCGGACATTATTGACGGCGATCATCGCCTGGCCGACGGCGCCGTGCGCTCGTATCAAACCGCCGTGGCCAGCCGCGTGGCCAAGGCGCTGGCGCTCGAACAGGCGCTGGCCGACGCGCGGCAGTGGTGCTTCCGCGCCAAGGACACGCTCAAGCCGTACCTCGGCGACCGGCACAATAGCCAGTGGCGCCCCGCCGGCTTCGTCGCCTCGCTGCGCGTGCCGACGGATTACGACGGGTTGCTGGCGCTGGTGAGCGCGTTGAACAAGCATCTGACGACGCACCCGGAGCAGAAGAACGAGAGTCTCAAGGTGAACGTGACGGCGGGGCGGGCGGACGAGTTGCACAAGGCGCTCAAAGCGGCCCAGGGCGCGGTGGAAACGCAGGATGAATTGATCGCGAAGGCGCATACGGATCAGGAGACGGCGCTGGAGGGGTTGCGCGTCCGGTTGCGCGGGCTGGTGGGGGAACTCAAGCAGTTGGCGGGCGAGAGTGACCGGCGCTGGCGACGGTTCGGGTTGAACATCCCGGCGGAGCCGGAGACGCCCGGTCAGCCGGAAGCGGTGCAGGTGAACAACGCGACGCCGGGCCAGTTGCTGGTGTCCTGCGCGCCGGTGTCCTTCGCGGAGCGGTATCGGTGGTTTGTACAGAAGGCGGGCATGGCGGGGGAACCGGTGGCGGCGGGTTCGTCGGTCGAGCCACTGTTCGTGATCGAGAACCTGGAGCCAGGGACGCGCTACAACGTGTTCGCGTCGGCGGTAAACCTGGCGGGCAACGAAGGCACGCGTTCGTCGGTGGCGGTGGCGGAGGTGCAGGCGCCAGCCAAGGCGGCGTGAGCCGGCGCTGAGGCGAAGTCATTCAAACCGGACGAGGCTCGCACTCGTCCCGGCAGACATCCTCTCCCGTTTCGACGGGAGGGGATTTTTGTTGTCATGCAGGAGTGGTGGGGAATTCCGGTGTGCCTGCAGGCGGGGAGCGGGCGCCACAGCCCGCACCCAGAGCGGAGCGCGGCTGCGTCGCACTGATGGCCGGAGCGATCCGGTGGCCGATGGCATTTTTCCAAATCCGATTGAGTGTTGCGAGGGGTGAAGGCACGCTGACGGCGTGAAGGCAACGCGCCATGAGCGTGATTCGAACAAACCCGCTCCCAGCCGGGGTCGGCGGATTTTCCGGCGCGTCTTCCGGTGGTTCCGCATCTCCGTCCTGCTGCTCATCCTGTTTGTGGTGGCGTCGCTGGTGCATTTGAATGAGGCGGGGCTGCCCGAATTCATCAAACGCCGCGCCGCCGCGCGCCTGGAAGCGCGTGGTTGGGAGGTGCAGTTCAGCCGCCTGCGCCTGCGCTGGGACCGGGGTATCGTGGCCGAGGATCTCCAGTTGCGCCGCGCGGGGACTTACCACGGCCCGCACATCTTCATCGAGGAGGCGCAATGCAAGCTCGACCGGAACGCTCTGAAGGACTTCGTCATCCAACTGGATTCGGTGCGGCTGATGGGCGGGCGGCTCCTCTGGCCGCTGGCGGTGACCAATCAACCGCGCGAAACATTCGTCGTCAATGACATCGCCGGTCAGTTGCTGTTCCGGACCAACGATCGCTGGAACTTGCGCTCGTTGAGCGCGCGCTTTCTCCGCGCAGAGTTGAATCTGAGCGGCTCGATCACCAACGCCTCGGCCATCCGCGACTGGAAATTCCCGCGCCGGGTCAAACCCAGCCGCGTGCCGCTGGACGAAGTGTTGCACCGCATCGAGACGCTCGCCGAGAGATTCCATTTCACCAGCGCGCCGGTCCTGAGTGTGGAATTCCACGGAGACGCGCGCGAACTGCAGACCTTCTACGCCAGCATGGAATTCACCGCCGGCGGCGGCACCGACTCGCCCTGGGGCGTGGCGACGAACACCGCCTTGTCCGCGCGCGTCTTCCGGCTGCATGACGGCGACGCGCCCATCCTGGCGGACGCGCGGCTGACCGCGCGCGACGCCCGCACGCCCTGGGGCCGCGCCCGAATCGTCCGCCTCGACGCCGAATTCGAACCATCCTGGACGCGACTGGCGCCGACCAACGCCTCCGTGTCCCTGCAACTCGACGGTGCCGACACGCGCTGGGCGAAGGCGGAACGGTTGAACCTCGCCGCAAAATTTGTTCAAAGCCCCACGAACGCCGCGTTTGTGGAAAGTGATCTCAGCGTCACCGCGCAACAGTTCGCCAGCGAGTGGGGGCGGGCCGACCGCGCGCGGGTCACCGTGCAGGCGTGGCATCCCGCGACGAACTGGCTGCCCGCCGTGGTGTCCGGCCGCGCGCGGGTGGACGACGCGCAAACGCGCTGGGGCGGAGCGCAACAGGCGATGGTGTTCGCGCGCGGCTCGCTGCCGGAGCGGTCGCGTCTGAGCCTGTTGGAAACGAATCTTCCGTGGCCCGACCGCCTGGCGAACCTTCCGCTCGAAATCACCGCGACCTTCACCAACATCCAATCGCCCAAGCTGCGCGTGGACGATGTGGCCCTGACCGCTGAGTGGCAGTCGCCGCAGTTCCGGTTGACGGTGAACAGCGACCTGGCCGGCGGCAAGGTGGACGCCCGGGTCTCGCTCGACGCGGCGACGCGCGAGTTCTCCTTCGGCGGAACCAGCAGTTGCGACGCGCAGCAAATCGCCCCGTTGCTCACCACCAACGCCCAGCAATGGCTGGCGAATTACAGTTGGCGCGCGTCCCCCAAGGTGGAGGCGGAAGGCCGGCTCACGCTGCCCGCCTGGACCAACCGCCACCCGGACTGGCGCGGTGAAGTGCTCCCGACACTGTCCCTGGCCGGCAAATTTGACGTGGGCGAAGGCGGGTATCGCGGCTTGCCGTTCAGCGCGGCGCGGTCGCCGTTCAACCTGACGAACATGTACTGGCGGCTGCCGGAAATGCGCGTGACCCGGCCCGAGGGCACGCTGGAAGCCGACTACAGTTCCGACCAGCGCACGCGGGATTTCCGTTGGCGGCTGCGAAGCCGGATTGATTTGAAGGCCGCCCGCCCGCTGCTGACGGGTGACGCGCAGACGCGCGTGATGGATTTCTTCCAGTTCACCACACCGCCGGACATCCGCGCCGATGTGTGGGGCCGCTGGGGCGACCTCGACCGCCTCGGCGTGGTGGCGGAAGTGGCGCTGGCGAATGCCGCGTTTCGCGGTCAGACGGTGGAGACTGTCCACGCGCACGCGGACTACACGAACAAAGTCTTCACGATCCTCGCGCCCACGGTGACACGCGCGGAAGGGCGCGAGCACGGCGCGGCGGACGGACTGCGCATCGATCTGGTCACGCAGAAACTCTGGCTCACCAACGCGCACGGGCGGCTCGACCCGCAGGCGGTCGCCCGCGCCATCGGCGAGAAGTCGGCACTGGCCATCGCGCCGTATCAATTCGACACACCGCCGACGGGGCGCGTGGATGGCGTGGTGGACCTGCAGCGCCGGCGGTACGAGGATGACATGCGTTTCCAGGTCGCCGGCGGGCCGTTTCACTGGCAGCAATTTCATCTGCCGCAAATCCAGGGACTCGTCCACTGGCAGGGCCAGCGGGTGGTGTTGACGAACGTGCAGGGCGAGTTCCACTCCGGGCAGGCGGCCGGGTGGGGCCGGTTTGATTTCGCCGGCACGAACGGGACGGAGTTCGCGTTCAACGCGCGCGTGGCGGAGGCGAACCTGCGCTCGCTCATGGCGGACGTTGGCAATAACAAGACCAACAAGCTCGACGGCACGTTCAGCGGTGAACTGGCGATCACCAGCGCGAACACCAGCAACGTCCTGAGCTGGCAGGGGCAGGGCCACGCGGCCTTGCGCGACGGATTGATCTGGGAGATTCCGATCTTCGGCGTGTTCTCCCCGGTGCTCAACGCGATTGTCCCCGGCCTGGGCCACAGCCGCGCGAAGGCCGCCACCGCGACCTTCATCATCACCAACAGTGTCATCCACACGGCGGACCTGGAGATCCGCGCGCTGGCGATGCGGATGCACTACGACGGCAGCGTGGATTTCCAGCGGCGCGTGAACGGACGGATGGAGGCGGAACTGTTGCGCGACGTGCCGGGGTTCGGCGTCCTGTTCAGCAAAATCTTTTGGCCGGTCACCAAGGTTCTCGAATACAAAGTCACCGGCACCCTCGCCGAACCCAAGACCGAGCCGCTCTACACGCTGCCGAAAATCCTGATGATGCCGCTGCATCCGTTCAAGACGATCAAGGAACTGTTCACGAAGGAGGAGAAGGAACCGTCGGAGAAGCAAACTCCGCCGCCGTGACGCCGGGAGCGGTTGCGCCGGCACACTTCTTCGCATTGCGCGCGATTACGCTTTCCCCTACGGTCCCGCCTGTGCGCGCGCTGAAATTTTTATCCTTGTTCCTCCTGCTGGCCGGGCCGCTCGTCGCCGCGCCGCCGCCGGCGATCCGGCTGATCAAAGTGCTCCCGCATTATCTGGATCGCGAGGGACGGCACTCGTTGTCGCCCAGTCTTTACGAGCGCGACGCGTATCAGGCGCAGTTGCGCAAGCATCCCGCGCAACGCTCCGGCCTGCGCTTCGACGTGCAGTGGAAATCTCATCGCGCCGCGCCCCTCAAGTTGCGCCTGGACATGCGCGGTTCGCAAGCCAGCCAGCCCACCACCGCCACCATCGAAACGGCGCTGCCGCGTCCGGGCGTGTTCAGCAAATGGTCGTCCGTTGCCCTCGTCGGTGCGGAATACAAGGCGTTCGGCGAACTGGTCGCGTGGCGCGCGACGTTGTGGGACGGCGACCAGCGCGTGGCGGAGCAGAAGTCTTTTCTGTGGTGAGGCACCTTGCCCGCCGCGCCCCGCGTTTCCAACTTGCCGCCGGCCCGCTGCTTCCGCTATTCCTGAGCGCATGGATTCCCAGTCCGCCCTCATCGCGCTGAACCTCGTCGAGCACGTCGGCCCGGTGCGTGTGCGGCAGTTGCTGGAACACTTCGGCGACGCGCCCGCCATCCTGCGCGCGTCCAAACCCCAACTGCTCCAGGTGCGCGGCATCGGCGACGAAACGGCGGAGGCCATCGCCCACTGGGAAAAGACCGTGGACCTCGACGGCGAGTTGAAACGCATCACCCAGTTTGGCTGTCACGTCCTCACGCAGGACGACGCGGAGTATCCCGAATCGCTGCGCCAGATTTACGACCCGCCCATCGTCCTCTATGTCAAAGGCCGGCTCACCGCGCAGGACAAGAACGCCGTCGCGCTCGTCGGCTCACGGCAGACCACGCACTACGGCCTGGAAGTCGCGCGCAAGCTCGCCTACCAGCTTGCCTACGTGGGCGTCACCGTTGTCAGCGGCGGCGCGCGGGGCATTGACACGGCGGCGCACCAGGGCGCGTTGAGCGCCAAGGGCCGCACCGTCGCCGTGCTCGGCACCGGCATCAACATCGTCTTCCCGCCGGAGAACGCGGAACTCTTCGAGCGCATCGCCGCCACCGGCGCGGTCATCACCCAGTTCCCCTTCAACCGCAACGCGGACAAGCAATCCTTCCCCATCCGCAACCGCATCGTCGCCGGGATGACGCTCGGCACGGTCGTGGTGGAGGCGCCCTTGAACAGCGGCGCGATGATCACCGCCAACTTCGCCACCGAGTATGGCCGCCAGGTTTTCGCCGTGCCCGGCCGCATTGATTCCCCGCGCAGCAAGGGTTGCCACGAATTGATCAAGCGAGGCGCGAAACTGTGCGAAGGCGCGGAAGACATCCTCAGCGAATTTGAATACCTTTTCCCCGTCACCAACCGCCTGCCCGCGCCCAACGAAACCGGCGTGCTCCCGGCGCTGGCGCTGTCCGAGTCCGAGCAGAAAGTCCTCGACACGTTGCCGGCCGGGGACGAGACGAGCATTGATGAAGTCATCCGCCACAGCGGCCTGCCCAGCTCAACTGTGTCCGTGGCGCTGTTGAGCCTGGAGATGAAGCGCGTGATCAAACAACTCCCCGGCAAACTCTTCGTGCGCAACCGGTGAGCGAAGCGGTTGGCCCGCCGCCGCCGCGTCGTCACGGCCAATCGTCGCCGTGCTGAAATGCAGTCCATCTGCTTGCGCGAAAAGCGGAGATGAAATCCGCGACGAATTCATCCTGCGGCTTCTGTGGCAAGGTCACGCGCAACAACTTCAACCGCGACGGCGGCGGGCCTTGGCGGACGTTGTTCGCAAACCCGGCGTCCCGAGTGAAACAAAGATCAAAGTTCTCGCGGGCAAATTGATAAAGCCTCCCGTTATCCAGGCCCTGCATCCGCAGCGTGTGGACCGATTCGACCTCGTGACCTTCCGCGCGCAACGCCGCGACAAGCTTCCGGGGCTGATTCTCGTCCAGCAGAACCTTCAAGCGTGTTGCGGTTGTTGTTGCTTCGCCAGTTCAGCCAGCACCCCGCGCACGGATTCCTCCGTCAGGCTGGGATATGCGTCCACGATTTCCACCACCGACATGCCGACGGCCAGGCATTCCAATATTTGCGCCACGGAAATGCGCGTGCCACGCACTCGGGGGCTTCCGCCCAGGTGCTCCGGGTCAGCGACAATCCAGTTCTTCATGCAATTGACTCTAACCCATCCAACTGGACGCTCAAGCGCGGACCGAGTCACGCCGCATTTTTTCCGTGCCACCGGCGCGCAGGCGTTGTTTAGTAGCCACGCCTTTATGGACGTGGATAAACTGAAAGCCCTCTCAATCCAGCCGGAAGCCAAGCGACGCTCGCACAGTTCGCTCTGGATCATCTTCCTCCTCGTCCTCCTGCTTACCGCCGTCGGCGTTTTCTTCGCGCTGCCGAAGAAAGGCGACGAACGCCGCATCTTCGACGCGAACAAGGGCAAGCCCGTCACCCAGTACACCAAAGACTCCGCCGCCCCCGCGCCGACTCCGGCGAACACCCCCCCGCCGCCCGCGCCAGCCGTCGCGCCCGGCAGCTCGGTGCTCATCGCGCCCGGCTACATCGTCAACCGCGAGCGCATCGAGTTAAGCCCCCGCTTCATGGGCATGGTCAAATGGATCGGCGTGCGCAAGGGCGACGCCGTCACCAACGGTCAGATCGTCGTCCTCCTCGACGACGCCGAATATCGCGCCCGCCTGCTCGAAGCCGAGGGCCGCCTCGCCAACGCCCAGTCTGCCGTCGCCAAGGCCCGGCTCGATTTTGATCGCGTCAAGAAATTGATCCGCGAAAAAGTGGAGACGCAACAAGCCGAGGACGACGCCCGCCTCCGCCTCGAAGCCGCGCAGGCCACCGTGCAGGAAGTTCAGGGCATGGTCGAACTGGCCCGCACCTACCTTGACTGGACCGTCATCCGCTCCACCATCAACGGCGTGGTGCTGGAGAAACTCGTGGACACCGGCGAGCTGGTCACCCCGCAGAGCTTTGGCGGCACGCGCGGGCCGAGCACGGCACTCGTGGCCGTGGCCGACTTGAAAGATTTGCAGGTGGAGATCGATCTCAACGAGGCGGACCTCGCCAAGGTGTCCTTGAACCAGCGGTGCCGCGTCAGCCCCGAGGCGTATCCCGACAAGCACTACGAAGGCTACGTGGCCGAGATCGCGCCCGAGGCTAACCGCCAGAAGGGCACCCTCCAGGTGAAGGTGCAGATCAAGAACCCCGACCGTTACCTCACGCCCGAGTTGAGCGCCAAGGTGGACTTCCTCAAGTGACCGGGAGCCAGTGGGGCAGAAGTCAGTAGTCAGTAGTCAGTAGTCAGTGAGTCAGTAGGTCAGTGAACCAGTGCTCTCGCCCGATGCGCCGCCCGCGCCACTGACTACGGACCACTGACTACTGACTACTTCCCCGCCCCGCTACGCCGCCACCGCCAGCGCCGGTCGTTGCACGAACAGCGCCCCGCTGCCCGACTCGTTGCCCGTGGTGAGAATCACATACACCTTGAACGCCACTTGCGCCCCCGGTTGGTTCAAGCCGTAGGGCGTCACGAACTCCCGCGCCGCCCCCGGCGCGTTCGTGGCGATCACCACCGCATCCTCGTCGCTGTAATCCGTGCCCACGTTGCCGCGCAGCTCATAGCTGTGCAACATCGCGTCGGGCGAAGCGTCGTAAACCACCTTCGCTTGATTCGGCGCTTCAAAGACTGCGCTCGCGTTCACCGCCTGCGGCGTGTGCCCCGGCAACGGCGTCAAGCGCGGCAACGTCTCCACCAGCACCGGAAAATCCTCCAACTTTTTGGGCACCACCTCACGATACGCCTTCAGGATCGCATACACCTCCGCCTGGATTTGGTTGCGGTTCCCCCGCTCCAGCGTCACGTCCTGCGCCTGGTTCTGCTCGTCGGCATAAGCGGCCTGCAACGCCGCCAGCGCGCTGGCGAATTGAGCCTGCGTGAGGCCACCCTTGAGCGTCAACGGCAGCACGCGCCGGCCGGGGCGGGCCCCGCGTTGATTTTGGCCCACAACAACATCGCCTCGCCCAGCGGCCGGCAGAAATTCTCCTGGCCATCCGAGAGACTCGCCGCGTACGGGCGGGCGAGGATGAAACTGGTATTCTGCCAGTAAGCCTCCAGCGCGGTGGTGAACTGGTTGAAACGCTCGAGCAACGCCCGCTTGGCCAGCAGGATGGTGCCGCGGGCCAGTTGCCAATCGGTCAACTTCGACTGCACGGCCAGTTGCTGGGCCATGAGCGCGTCGCGCTGGAGGACCAACTGCGCGCGCGTCACCGTCGAGTTGGACAGCGCCAGGCGCACGAGCAAGGGCGCCGCCGACGGCAGTGCGGCATTGGCCTGCTGCCAGTGCGCGAGAAATTCGTTGATGGTGGGGACGTAGGAAGCGGGACCGGTGATGGGCATAATACCAACTACGTTAATAGAGTAGTATAACGGCTCTGGAAGAAGTGTTTGCTTGAAGCAGCAGCCAATCGAAGACGAGGGAGTGCACGCGGCGGGCGTCTCGCCAGAAGCGTTGCAGTTCGGCCTGCAACACCGC
>JANNEF010000013.1:0-19513 GCA_031378375.1 Verrucomicrobiota bacterium
CCCCACTGCCCCCCGCCGGAGGCGTCCGATGAACCGGCGCGAGAAAATCCTGGCCAGTGTTGTCGGTGGGATTGCCGGCGTGTTTGTGCTCGGGTTCGGCGTGCGCGCCGTGCTCATCAAGCCGCTCAAGGAAATTGACAAGCGCATCGCGGTGGCCCGCGAGCGCATCGGCAAAATCCAAAACGAACGCCGCGCCTACTTCGCGGCAGAAGACCGGCTCAAGGCGGCCACCCTCCGCGCCTTCGCCGACACCGAAGATCAGGCCAGCGCCAAGTCCGGGGAACTGCTCACCAAGCACATTCTCAAGAGCGGCCTGCACGAGGACGAGTTCACGCGCCTGCCGCTGGGTCCGCGCAAACTTCGCGGCGCGCAGGAAATCGGCTGGAGCGTCCAGGGCGAAGGTCCGCTCGCCGACGTTGTGGACCTGCTCTTCGTGCTGCAAGAATCTCCGCAGTTGCACCGTCTCGATGGCATCACTGTCACCGAGGGTGAATTGCCCGGCATGGTCAAGGTGCGTTTCCGCTACCTGACGCTGGTGATGGACCCCGCGCCGGATGTGCAGCGCAAGGAACTCGCGGCCAGGTTTGCCCTCGACAGCGCCGAGCGCCACATCTTCGACGGCATTGTCACGCGCGACATCCTTCGACCTTACGTCAAGCCACCGCCGCCACCGCCGCCGCCGGCAGTGCCGGGTTTGCCGCCCGGCACTGCTCCGCCCAAACCCGGCTCGCCGCCCGGCCCGGAGACGTTCCGCATCGTCTCGCTCTCCGAATGGATGGGCCAGCCCGAAGTCCATGTGCGCGACTTGACCGCGCAGAAGACTCTTCGCTACAAGCCGGGCGAACCGTTTGCCGGTGGCACGCTCGTGTGCGTGGACTACCGCCCGCTGCCGATGCCGGGCAACGCCTTCCTGCGGTCGGACAGCCGCGTCATCGTGCGCATCGGCAACGAGTATTGGGCCATCGAACGCGGCAAGACCTTCGCGGAGAAACACCGGCTGGCGGCGGAGCAATTGCCGGCGGACCTGGCAAAGTTGAAGTGACGGTGACGGAGAATCCTTTGGTGCAGACGTGAATATTATGAACAAGTCGAACCTGAACCGAATCGGGGCCGCCATGCTTGGCGTCCTGTTCACCCTCACCGGTGCACTTGCGCAAACCACCAACAAGCCCCAGCCCGCGCCCGCCAGACCCGCGCTGGCCGCCCAGCCTCCTGCCGCGCCTGCGCGCAACATCCGCTTTCAGTTCGACGGCATTCCGTACGCCGATGTCGTCGAGCGGTTCGCGCAGATGGCCAACAAGCCGTTGGTGACCGACACCAACATCACCGGCACGCTCACGTTCAACGACCCGAACACCTACACTTACGGGGAGGCGCTCGACACGCTCAACGTCGTCCTCTCCATGAAGGGCCTCATGCTCATCGAGTCCGGGAATTATCTGCGCCTCGTGCCGTTCAAGGAGTTGCCCGCGATGCCCCTGCGCATCATGCGCGGCGTGGAACAGGGCGGCGACGTGCGCCCCGGCGAAGTCGTCACGGTCGTCCTCGAAGTGAAGAATCTCGACACGAAGGAAGTGGCGGACGCGGTCACCACGATGCTGTCGAACGCGGGGTCGCTCGCGCCCCTTTCGCGCGGGCGCGGACTCATCATCACGGATCGCCTTGGGAACATCAGCCGCATCCGCACTTTGCTTGCGACCATTGACACCGAGGTCGCCGTGGACAAGCAGATGAAGACTTACACGCTGCTCAACGCCAGCGGTGCCATCGTGAGCGATCTGCTCAACCGCACCTTCGGCATCGCCACCGCGCCCAAGCGCACCACCTTCAACCCGAACACCAAGACGATGGAGGTGCTGCCGGCCGACCCGAACGATTACATCACCGCCGTCTATGACGACGCGTCGCGCACGCTCGTGCTGTTCGGCCCGACCGAGCGCATCGCGCTGGCGGAAGAGATGATCAACAAGTTCGAACAGAAGGACGGTCCCGGTGGCGACGTGCGGATTTACTTCCCACAAACCATCAAGGCCGATGAACTCGCCAATATCATTCGCCAGGCCATTCCCGGTGTGGCCGCCGCCACCGAAACGGGTGCCGCCGCTGCCACCAAGGCGCGTGTCATCACCGATTCCACGTTGAACCGGCTCATCGTCGCCGCGCCCATTCCCGGCCAGTTGGAGCAAATCGAACTGCTCATCAACCGCGTGGACAAAAACATCCACGGCCAGGCCGGCGTGACGAATGTCCCGCTCCGCTCACAGACGATTCAACTCACGAAGGTCTTCCGCCCGCGCGCCGCAGACACGACGAACCTCGCCTCCATTCTGACGCAAGCTCTCACGCGTCGCTCGTCCGACGGACGCGCCACCACCACCGCCAGCATCAGCCACGATGCCGGCAGCCAGAGTGTGGTGGTGAGCGGTTCACCAGGGGACTTGCAGATCGCCACCGACATCGTCACCCAACTGGAGACCGGCACCAGCCAGCCCACGCCGCTGCAAACACGCTTCATTGATGTCGGCAGTGTCGCCGAGGCGAAGCGCCTCGCGCCGATGGTTGAGCAGCTTTACCGCGATCAAGTCGGCTCCGGCTCCGCCAGCGCGGTGGCCCACGCCAAGATTTTTCCCGACACTGAAAGCGGCCGGCTGGTTGTCACCGCCAGCGAGAATCATCTCGAAAAGATCGAGTCGCTGGTGAAGCAGCTTCGCGCTGACAAAGCCCTGGTCCAGTCCCGCCGCCTGCAAATCATCACCCTCAAGAACGCCCGTGTCGAAACCGCCATCACCAGCATCCAGAGCCTTGTCACCGACAAGTTGAGCGACCGCAAGTGGGCGGATCTCCCGAAGCCTTCGCTCATCGCGGACGGGCCGAACAACCGGCTGCTCGTCACCGGCACCGACGATCAGATCAAGGAAGTGCAGGAAGTCGTCACCGCGCTCGACATCGCGCCCGCGCGGACAAAACGCGAGATGACGGTCATCCCCGTCCAGGCGAAGACCGCCGCCGAAGTCATCGCGCTCACTACTCAACTTCTCGATCAGTTGGGCGAAACGCCCACCGACCCGTTGCTCGCGCCGAAGCTCATGGCCGACTCGACGGGTCGCGGCGTCATCGTCCTCGCGCAGGCGAAGGACCTGGAACGCATCCGCACGCTCGTGCAGCAGATTGATGTCGCCGCGCCCGCGAGCGTCCGCCAGTTCAAGGGCGTCGAACTTTTCAGCCGCACCGCCATCGAGTTTCTCCCGCTCGTGCAGCAGCTTTACACCGAGCAGATCAAGGGACAGACCGATCCCGCCGGCGGCCCGGCCACGCTCACCACCGACGCGAAGAACAACCGCATCGTCGTCAGCGGCACGGAAAAGGAAATTGCCCGCGTCGAGGCGCTCGTCCGCCAGCTTGACCCCGTCGGCAAATTGGGCGCGAAGGAAGAGACGCGCGTCATCCGCCTCAAGACCGCGCTTGCCGCGGAAATCGCCACCCTCGTCGAGAAGAGCCTCAACGCCCAGCAGACCCAGGTGCGCGTGATGGTCGATGCGCGGAGCAACAGCCTCGTCGTCACCGGCGATTCTGCCGCCGTCGAATCCGCCGCGCTCGTCATCGCGCAGCTCGACACGCGCTCCGACGTTCAGCCGCGCGAGATGCGCATCATCGAACTCAAGCAGGGCGAGGCCGCTGCCGTCGCCACGATGGCCACCACGCTTTCGACCGACCTCATCAAGGACCAGCACGGGCCGGAGTACGTGCCGCAAACCAAGATCATCGCCGATGCCGCCGGCAACCGTCTCATCGTCACCGGCCCGAAGAACGAGTTGAGCATCGTTGCCACCGTCGTCGAGCAACTCGACCAGGCCCCCGAAGCCAGCGGTGGGGCGCGTGTGTTCAAGCTCGTCAACGCCGACGCCGCGCAGGTCGTGGGCGTCATCTCGAACGCCATGCTCAAGTTCGACGCGCGTAACCTGCCGATCCGCCGCGTCACCGTCTCGCTTGACCGCGAGTCCAACAGCATCGTCGTCGCCGGCCAGCGCAACGATCTCAAGGAGGCGGAAAACATCATCATGCGTCTGGACGGCGAGGGCGTTGACCCGACGGCCATCGGCGGCGCGGCGACCGGACGGGCGCGCGAGTTGAAGATCATTGACGTGCGTTCCGAGGACGTGGACGGCCTGGCCGCGCTCGCCATGAAAGTTTTCTCCGCGCAGAACTCCGGGCGCACGGTGACGAACCTTGTCAGCGTCACGCCGGAGCCGGCGGGCAAACGGCTCATCGTCCTCGCGCCTGCGCCGGTGCTTACGCAGATCGAGACGGTCATCGCCGCGCTCGACGCAAAGCCCGACCAAGGCGCGCGCGAGTTGCACACCATCGAGGTGAAGAATTCGACTGCGACTGAGCTTCTGCCGACCGTGACGCGCATCTACGCCGAGCAAACGCTGGGGCGCTCCGGGAAGCCGGCGACGATTTACCCCGATGCCAGCGGCACGCGCTTCACCGTCTTCGGCACGAAGGAACAGGCGGGGGCGGTTCGCCAGATTGTTGAGACGCTTTCCACACAGACTCGTTCGCCGCGCGAGACGAAGACGTTCGACCTCGGTCGGCTGACCGAAGCCACGCGGCTCATGCCCATCGCGCAGCAGCTCTATCGTGACCAGCTCTCGAACTCGCCGCAGGCCGGCGCGCCCGATGCCCAGATGGTTTCTGACGGCAAGACGGGCAAGCTCATCGTCAGCGCCCGCGCGGATCAGATGAAGATGATTGAAGACATCTTCGCCCGGCTCCAGACCGGCGTTGCCACGAATCAGGTTGCGCGCGAGACGCGCAGCTTCGAGGTCGGCAGCGCGGCGGATGTTCTGCGGTTGCAGCCGCTGGTGCAGCAGCTTTACACCGAGCAGTGGAAGGAGAAGTCCGAGACCGACCCGGCTGACGCGCAGATTCTTTCCGACGCGAAGACCGGACGCCTCATCGTCACGGGCAAGCCCGAGCACTTGAAGCACATCGAGGGCATCCTCACGCAGCTTGGCACGGGCGCGACGAAGCCGCGCAGCGACGCGCGCGAGACGCGCATCCTCGATCTCACCACCGCCAGCGCCGTCGAACTCGCGACGACGGTCCGCACGCTCTACCTCGAAGAGGCGAAGCCCCGCTTCGGCGCGCAGACGCCCGACACGCTCATCACGCCCGACACTGGAGGCAACCGCCTCATCGTCGTGGGCGAAACGAACGAGCTGGACGCCATCGAGTCCATCGTGAAGAAACTCGACAAGGTCAGCGCGCAGAGCGGCACCGCCCGCGTCTTCAAGCTCAAGTCCGCCGACCCGGCGAAGGTTGCCGAAATCCTCACCAACTCGCTCGTGCGCTTCGACGCCTTCGGCCGGGCGCAGAAACGCGCGACGGTTTCCGTGGACGCGAAGACGCGCACGCTCATCGTCACCGGCGACCCGAAGGAGTTGACGAGCGTGGCGACCATCATCGAGCAACTCGACCAGTCGCTCGGCGCGCAGCCGGAGCGGAGGATGAAGGTGGTGACGCTCAAGCAGGGGCGCGTGGGCGAATTGATGGGCAAGGTGCGGCAGCTTTACAACGATCAGCTCACCGCGCAGCCGGAGTTGAGCACGACCGAAATCCTGATGCTGGAGGAGCCGGCGAGCAACCAGCTCATCCTCGCCGGCAGCGAGGCGCAACTGGCACTGGCGGAAAAAATCCTCACCGACCTGCAGGCTGCTTTCACCGCGCGAGGCGAGCGGCAGACGAAGTTCATCGAGGCCGGCCAGGTGGACGAGTTGAACCGCCTGCAGCCGCTCGTGCAGCAGCTTTACCAGGACCGCTGGAAGAATCGCGACGCCAGCGATCCCGCCGACGCGAGCCTGATAATAGATGCGAAGAACGGCCGGTTCATCGTCACCGGACGGACGAATCATCTCGCGGAGATTGAAAGCATCGTGGCGCAGTTGCGCTCAACCGAACTGGGCGCGCCGCGCGACACCCGCATCTACGAACTGTCCTCCGCCAACGCCGCCGAGTTGTCCGTCACGGTGAAGTCGCTCTATCTCGATCAGGCGAAGACGCGGCCCGCCGCGCAGCCGCAAGAGACGTTGATTCTGCCCGACGCAACCGCCAACCGCCTCATCGTCTCCGGCGCCACCAACGAGCTGGCTGCCGTCGAGGACATCATCAAGAAGCTCGACAAGGTCAGCAGCCAGAGCGGCACGGTGCGCCTCTTCAAGCTCAAATCCGCTGACCCCGCCAAGGTCATGGAGGTGCTCGGCAACGCGCTCATGAGCTACGATTCCTTCGGCCGGCCCCGCCGCCGCGTCGGCATTACGGTGGATGCGAAGACGCGCACCATTGTGGTCGCGGGTGACCCGAAGGAATTGCAGGCGCTGCAAAACGCTTCCGCGATCATCGAGCAGCTCGACAGCGCGCTCGGCGCTCAAGCCGAACGGAAGATCAAGGTCGTTCCCCTCAAGCAGGCCAAGGCCGTGGAGCTTTCGGCGAAGGTGCGGCAGCTTTACAACGATCAGCTTTCGAGCCAGCCCGACCTCGGCACCACGGACATTCTCATCATGGAGGACACGCCGAGCAACCAGCTCATCCTCGCCGGAAGCGAGGCGCAGTTGAAGCTGCTGGAGCGCATCATCGGCGACCTGCAATCCGTCGCGCTCACGCAGGGCGCGCGGGAGACAAAGCTCTTCGAGGTGGGCCAGGCCGATGAAGCCACACGCCTTCAACCGCTGGTGATGCAGCTTTACACCGACCGTTGGAAGAGCAAGGACGCGGGCGACCCGCCCGACGCGCAACTCATCGCCGACGCGCCCAACGCCCGGCTCGTCGCGACAGGCCGCACGAACCACCTCGTCGAGATCGCGGCCATAGTGGACATGCTCAAGCAGGCGGGCGCGGGCGCGAAGCGCGATGTCCACGTCGTTACGCTCCAGCGCAATTCCGCGCAGGCCCTGTCCTCGATGCTCACGCAGCTTTACGCGAAGCAGGCGGCGAGTGCCGATCCGAGCGAGCGCCTCACCGTCAGCGCGCTGGCCGATGACCGCACGCTTGTAGTCGAAGCCGCGACGAAGACGTTTGAGAAAGTTGAGCAACTCGTGAAGACGCTCGACGCGAGCGAGCCGGACGGCCAGAGCGTCATCCAGACGGTCCATCTCAAGAAGGGTCGCGCGGACAGTCTTGCCGAGGCCATCAACAGCGCCCTGACGAATCGTCTCGGCCAGGCGCTGGCCCAGCGCGTCAGCGTCACCGCCGTGGGCGGCGTGAACAGCCTGCTCATCAACGGTCCGACCAACGCGGTCGAGGGCGTGATGAAAATTGTGCGTGAACTGGACAACGAATCCGAGGCTAGCGACATCGAGGTGCGCATTTACAAACTGGAGAACGGCACGGCGAAGGAAGTCTCGGCCATCCTGGAGCAGCTTCTCGACAATGTTTCGCGTTACCAGTCGCGCGTGGGCACCGGGCGTTCGATCACGGCGAATATCTCGGTGAACGAACGCGCCAACTCTTTGCTCATCTCCGGCACGCCCGCGCACTTTCGCATGGTGGACAAGATTCTGCCGACGCTCGACAAGGCGCCCGAACGCAGCGAGCGCGACGTGCAGTTCGTGTGGCTGAAGAAGGCGAAGGCATTCGAGGTGGCGACCAGGCTGGAGGCGGTGTTCGCGGGCCGCGACGAGAAGGAGAAGCCGGTCATCGAGTCCGACACCTTCAACAATTCCCTCACCATCATCGCCCGGCGCGGCGACATGGCGGAGATTCAGAACCTCATCTCGCGCCTCGACGAGCAGAGCAAGGACACCAGCCTGCAAGTGCGCTTGCGCCCGCTCGACCGCGTGACGGCCGACCAGATGGCGCGGATGCTGCAAAACATATATCCGCAGATGGCAAACGGCCGGGTGCGTGTCGTTGAGAAGATTGAACCGCCGAAGGATGGTCAACCCGCCGCCCCGTCACCCGCGCCCGGTGCGCCGGTGCCGCCGAATCCGCCGCAGCCGCCCGCGCCTGTTCCCGCGCCAGCCGTAGGAGACAACCAGGCTGCGGCGCGGACGAACGCCGCGCCTGAAGTCGTCATCGCCGTGGACAAGAACGCCAACGCGCTGATTCTCTCCGGCCCGGCGCAGGAACTGGACAACATTGACCACATCATCAGCGAGCTGTCGTTCAACTTTTACAACAACGAGTCCGAGTTCCGCGTCTTCCCGCTCCAGGACGCCGACCCCGTCATCGTGGCGCGCACGCTCGGCGATTTGTTGAAGCAGGAGCCGGTGCCCGTGCCGGTGCAGCCCGGGCAGCCGCCGCAAACCCGCACGCCGCAGCCGCGCATCACCGTCGTGGCCGAGCCGCGCACGCGCAGCGTCATTGTCCGCGCGCGGCCCACGGACTTTACGCTGCTGGAATCGCTCATCAAGCAGCTCGACACGGCGGGCCAGGCCGCCCTGCTGGAATTCCGTCTCGTGATCCTGACCAACGCGCCGCCGGAAAAAATCCTCCCGCTCGTTCAGCAGCTCGTGGCGCAGCACAACGTCGTGCGCCCCGGCGACCCGCTCACCGTCACCGCCGACGCCCGCTCGCGCGGCCTGCTCGTCGTCGCGCGCTCGAACGTCATTGACCAGGTGGAGCGGATGATTCGCGGGCTGGACACGCCGTCCGCGTTTGGCGAGGCCGAGGTGCTGGTGGTGAACTTGAAAAAAGCGAACGCGGGCCAGCTTGCGCTGGTGTTGCAGAACATGCTCAAGCCCGGTGCCGCCGGCGAGATCACGACCGAGGCGCGCGAACTCCAGGAACAGGTCCGCCGCCTGAAAGTCCAGAACGACGCCGGCCAGGCCGTCACGCTGGACCTCACCAAGCCCATCAGGATTGCGGCCGACCCGGCGGGCGGCGGCGCTGGCGGCAACCGGCTGCTGCTGACCTCGACTCCTGACAACTTGAAAGCCCTCGCCGCCCTCGCCGCGATGATGGACAGCGTGCCGGTCGTGGAGAGCGTCGTGGTGAAGTTGATGCCGCTGAAATTCGCGGACGCCGCTTCAGTCTCGCAGACGCTCACAACGATCTTCACGCAAGGCCGGCAACTCGGCGCGGGGCCGGCCGGGCCGGGTGCGCAGCCCGACGGTCCTGATGGCAAGGCACTGGTGAACCCGCTGAACGTGGCGGTGGACGCCCGCGCCAACACGGTGATCCTCAGCGGCCAGATTGAAACGATGAACCTCGCGCTCAAGTTGATTGCCGACATGGACAAGCCGATGGATCGTTTCATCACGGAGGTGAAACTGTTCCGCCTCAAGCACGCAAGCGCGACCCGGATGCTGCCGCTGCTGCAAAGCGTCTTCACCGAAGGGCCGGCGGTGCCGGGCACGGAGGGATTGAGCACGCAGGTCACGCGGTTGCGCACGGTGAAGGACGCCACGCCGCCGAAGACGACCGAGTCGGCGAAAAGCCGCGGCGCGCTGGTCATCCAGGCGGACGACGCGTCGAACATCCTCATCGTCGCCGCGCGCAGCGACACGCTGCCGCTCATCCAGGACGTGATCGATCAGCTCGACATCCCCGCCGCGAGCGGTTTGGAAACGGTGCGCATCTACCCGCTCAACCACGCCGACCCGGCCGCGATTCAAAAAATCCTGAACGACATCTACGCCAGCCCGCGCGCCACCGCCACGATGCGGAACGAGGACAAGCCGCTCATCACCGTGGACGACCGCACGAGCGCGCTCGTCGTGGCCGGGAACAGCAAGAGCTTCGGCATCATCGAGGGGTTGTTGCTGCAACTCGACCAGAAGCTGCCGTTCGACCTGCGTGACATCCGCCTCGTCCCGCTTGAAAACGCCGACGCCACCGTCGTCGCCGCGACCATCCAGAAGCTGATGGACGCCCGCGTCACCCAGCGTGCGACGTTGAACAAAGGCACGGCGGACACGCTCAAGGTCACGATTCTCGCCGACCCGCGGAGCAACAGCCTGCTGGTGGCCGGTGGACGCGAGAGTTTCGAGATGGTCGAGTCGCTGGCCCGGCAGCTCGACAAGTCCGGCCCGGCGTTGAGCGGGCGCATCCGGCTCATCCCGCTGGCCAACGCCGATGCCCGCGTGATGGCCGCGACGCTCACGACGCTGTTTGACCAACGCTACGCCGCGCAGCGTGCCGCCGACGTGGGCCGTACCAAGCCGATAATTCTCGCTGACCCGCGCAGCAACAGCCTGCTCATCACCGCCAACCAGGAGGACAACGTCGCCATTGACGATTTGCTCAAGCGGCTCGACACCCGGACGGACAATCCGGCGCTCACGCTCACGGTGCTGACGCTGAAACACAACGACGCCGGGCGGGTCGCGACCACCGTGGAAAGCATCTTCGCCGCGCGACTCAAGGCGCAGGCGCTGCCCGGCCAGACGCCGCTGCCCAACGATCACATCAAGCTGGAGCCGGACCCGCTGAACAACGCGCTGATCGTCAGCGCGAGCAAGGAGAACCTGGAATTGATCCAGAGTCTCGTGCAGAAAATTGACATCGAGCCGGTGATTGAAGGTGGGATGCTCCAGACCTTCACACTGGAATTCGCCGACGCCCAGCGCGTGGCGACGATGCTGCGCGCTCTCGTGCAGCAGGGGCTTTATCGTCCCGGAGTCGGTGCCGGTGCGGCAGCCGCGCTCGCGACCTCGAAGCGCGACGCGCTGGCCATCAGCGTCGATCCGCGCAGCAACACGATGTTCGTCTCCGCCAGCCCGGAGAACCTCGCCTTGGTGCGCGAGATCATCCGGCGCGTGGACACGAAGGACTTCGCCGGCTCGGGAGACTTGAAGGTTTACCAGCTCAAGAACGCCCGGGCGACGTCGCTGGCCAACACGCTGGAGCAATTCTTCCGCGCCAAGCGCACCGCCGACACCGTGGCGGTGAATGCCGCGGAACGTTCCATCCCCGTCAGCGTCATCCCTGATGACCGCATGAACACGGTGCTGATCGTGGGCAGCAAGGACGCGTTCGACGCCGCGGACCGCATCATCCAGCAGCTCGATGGTGAAAGCGTCTTCTCGCGGCTCAACTTCAAAGTCTTTCCGCTCAAGCGCGCGACGGCGACGAAACTCCAATCCACCCTCCAGGCCATCGTCGCCAACCGCCCGCCGCGCGTGAAGGGCGAGCCGGTGGAACCCATCACCGTCGTCGCGGACCAGTGGGCCAACGCGCTGCTCGTCGCCGCCAGCGTGGAAGACATGAGCACGGTCGAGTCACTCCTTCAGCGGCTCGATGCCGACGCAGCCGACAGCGGCGTTGCCGTCCACTTCTTCCCGCTCGCGAAAGCCGACGCCCGGCGCGTCGCGCTAACGGTGCAGGGACTTTTCCGCGAAGGCACCGCCGGCACCACGCTGCCCGTCACTGTGAGCGCCGACGAACGCATCAACGCCATCGTCGTTTCCTGCGGCGAAGCGGATGCGAAGCGCATCGGCGAACTCGTGAAGAAGCTTGATACCGAGCTGGTCGCCCGCGTCAGCGAAATCAAGGTGTTCCCCCTGAAGTACGCGCGCGCCGAATCGCTTTCGACCATCCTCAACACCTCGCTCAACACCAAGCCCACGCCGTTGAGTGACCAGCAGAATCCAAACGCCCAGTCCGTGCTACAGTTCATTACACGCAGCGAACAGGGCCAGGAACTCGTCACGGCCGCGCTCAAGGAGGCCATTCTCATCACGCCGGACGCGCGCATGAACTCGCTCATCGTGAGCGGCCCGGTGGACTACATGGGGCTCCTGGAACAAATCATCGGACGGCTCGACGCCAGTTCGCCGCAGCAGGCGAAGATAAAAGTTTTCGCGCTCCAGAATGCCGACGCGCATCAGATGGCGACGTTGCTCATGCAGATGTTCCGCATGACCCAGGCCTCGGCAGCGGCCGGGAATCAGCGCAGCATCCAGTACACACTCATGCGAACGCGCGTCGCCGAAGACGGCGCGGTCCTGGGCGACGACGAGATGGCGTCCGCCACCGTCGGCACCGCCGAGCAGAACGCGCTGACGGTCACGGTGGACCCGCGCACGAACACATTGCTGGTGGGCGGCACCGACCATTACGTGCTGCTGGTGTCGCAGATCATCGAGTCGCTGGACGCCAGCCCGGCGAACGAGCGCAAGACCGAGGTGGTGCGCCTGAAGAACTCGCAGGCCACCGAAGTGGCGACGGCCATCCGCACGTTCCTCGACCAGGAGCGGCAGCGCGTGACGCAGGTGCTCGGCCCCGAAGCCGTGGGCACCGTCCAGCGGGTGGTCGAGCGCGAAGTGGCCGTGGTGGCCGAGCCGATCAGCAACACACTGCTGGTCTCGGCGAACCCGCGCTACTTCGAGCAGATGAAGGCGTTGATTGAAGAGCTGGACAAGCCGCAGCCGCAGGTGCTCATCCAGGTGCTCATCGCCGAGGTGACGCTGGATGAAGGCAAGGATTTGGGCCTGGGCTGGACTTACAATGGCAACGCCTTCAGCGCGGGCGTGGACATCAGCCAGTCCAAATGGATCGCGTCGGGCTTCGCATCCGCCGTGTCGGGCGGGGACTACAGTTTCCTGCTCCGCGCCCTGAACGAGAACGGCAAGCTGGAGGTGTTGAGCCGCCCGCAGATTGTCACCGCCGACAACAAGCCTGCGAACATCAACATCGGCCAGCGCGTGCCGCTCATCACCGACAGCCGCGTGACGGAACGCGGCGACACCATCAATTCCTTCCGCTACGAAGACGTGGGGGTGAACCTTTCCGTGACGCCGAAGATCAGCCCCGATGGTTTCGTGAAGATGGACATCGGCACCACCAACAGCGCCATCAGCAGTTCCAACGTCGAGATCAACAAGTCGGCCACCGTCCCCATCATCAACCAGCGCAAGGCCAACACGACTGTCAGCGCGCAGAGCGGCCAGACCATCCTGATCGGCGGCCTCATCTCCACCTTCGACGACAAGCGCGTGAAGAAGCTCGCTGTCATCGGCAGTATCCCGTGGATCGGCAACCTGTTTCGCACCACGCACCAGACCCGCGATCGCAAGGAACTGTTGATCCTGCTCACCCCGCAGATCTTGACCAGCCGTCCCGGCTTGGGAATCGCGCACTCACTCGACGACATGACACGCGAGCAACTGGATCGTTCCGGGATCAAAGGGAACGGAAAGCACGACCAGTTACAGAAGCAACTCCTCGACCCGCTCTTTCCGCCAGCGAAGCCGGCCGCCCCCGTGCAGCCACCCGGCGACGACCCCACCGATGAACTGTGATGATATGACTCCGCCAGCGAAACGAGCCCACCGGCCATTCATCGCGCTGCGAAACTGGGCGGTTGTTGTTGCGACACTGTTCCTCGGAGCCGGTTGCGCCACCGGCCCCGGGCGCGGCGGCGGGATTGACTCCCTCCACGTCTTCAGCGTGCCCGTGGCGTTTGATCTGGACAACTCGCCCGGCCCCGACGGATTTGGCGTGACGCTCTACGCCAGTGCGGCGGGCGCGGCCAAAGGCGTTGCCATCACCAGCGGCCGGATGGAGGTCTTGATGTTCGACGGCGCGCTCGCGACGGACGCGAAATCCAACGCCCCGCCAAGGCAGACATGGACTTTCACCAGCGACGACCTGAAACGGCACGTCATCAAAACTTCGTTGGGCACCGGCTATCGTTTTACACCGCAATGGGGCGCGGCTCCACCGGCGCGCGACCTCATCACCATCATTGTTCGTTACGTGTCCGCGCGCGAAACCGTCATCCAATCCGCGCCTACGTCCATCACCATCGGGGTGAAGTAACGCGCGGAGATTGCCGCAAACGGCGGGCATCCGGCGACGAAGCGAGCGGTGTTTCGGGCCAAAAAACCGCCGGTTTGCCAGTGGTGGCGTTGACAGAGCAAGACTCCTTGGGTAGCTTCTTCAGCAGCAACACGCCGGTATGAGTTCCTACTTAAACCAACATGTGCTCGTGCTGAACCGTCTCTGGCAGGCGGTCAATATTTGCACTGCCCGACGGGCCTTGACCCTGTTGTTTGAAGGCCGCGCCCAGGTCGTGTTGAACGACGACGACGGTTCCTTCCAGACCTACGACTTCAGGCAGTGGCACGACTTCTCCCAGCAGGAAGCGCATCCCGAGTGCATCCACGCCATCTCCTTCAAGATTCGCGTGCCGCGCATCATCGTGCTCATCCTCTTCGACCGCCTGCCCAAGAAGGAAGTCAAATTCACCCGGCACAACATCTTCGAGCGCGACCGCAACACCTGCCAGTACTGCGGCTACATCTTTGATCGCAAAGACCTCAACCTCGATCACGTCATTCCGCGCGACCGCGGCGGCCCCACGACCTGGGAAAACATCGTCTGTTCCTGCGTTCCCTGTAACACCCGCAAGGCCAACTGCACGCCCTTGGAAGCCGGCATGCACCTCGTCCGCAAACCCAAGCGGCCCAAGTGGCGACCCTTCGTGCAAGTCAGCCTCGGCCTGCCGCATCACGACAGTTGGAAACACTTCCTCGATCTTGCCTACTGGAACGTCGAGCTGGGTGAGGACGTGCAGTAGGCCATCGGCCACCACTGAGCCGCCCCGTGTGGGAGTGCGGCGGAAGGGCACCAGAACCTTCCGCGTCGAATGATGTCCGCGCCTTGATGTTTGACGGTGAGCGGTGGAGCCATTTTTTCAAATTTGTCCGGCATCTCTGCATGCCGGCAGCCACAAGGTTGATGGACAGTCCATAATTTGGACTTCTGTTTTTTTCACGGCGCGGTTTGATCTTCGGGTGAAGCAGACGCGCGGAAAGATCCTGGTGATTCGCGGCGGGGCGATTGGCGATTTCGTTTTGACCTTGCCGGTGCTCGCCGCGTTGCGCTCGCAATTTCCCCAGGCGCGGCTGGAGGTGCTCGGCTACCCGCACATCGCACAACTGGCCCCGGCAGGCGGCCTGGCGGACGCGGTTCGATCGATAGACGCGCGCGCGCTGGCCGGCTTCTTCGCGCACGACGGCGAACTGGCTGGCGAGTTGCGCGATTACTTCGCCGGGTGCGACATCATCCTCTCGTATCTGTACGACCCGGACGGATTTTTCCAGGCGAACGTGGCGCGTTGCACGAAGGCGCAGTTCATCGCCGGCCCGCATCGCCCGGATGAATCCGCCGCGTTGCACGCGACGGAAACCTTTCTCAAACCACTGGAGCGCCTGGCCATCTTCGACGCCGATGCGGTGCCGCGCCTGGCAATCAACCATCCACTCACAACTCGCAACCATCTCGCCGTCCACCCCGGCAGCGGCGGCGAACGCAAGAACTGGCCGGAGGCGAACTGGGCGGAGTTGCTGAAACAACTGGTCCAAGACACGACGCTGAACCTGTTGCTCGTGGGCGGCGAAGCCGAGGGCGTGCGGCTGGAACGGCTGGCCGGGCCGTTGCCCGCGGCACGCGTGCAACTCGCCCGGCAACTGCCGTTGCCGGAACTGGCGGGGCGTTTGCGCGGGTGCAGCGCTTTCGTGGGCCACGATTCGGGCATCACGCATCTGGCGGCGGCGGTGGGGCTGCGCGGATTGGTTTTGTGGGGCGACACGGTGGAAGCGGTATGGCGTCCGCGCGGTGAGGGGATGACGTTGCTGCGCGCCGGTGGCGGGCTGGCGGGTCTGCCGGTCGCCCGCGTGCGCGCGGAGTTGGAAAAAGTCTTGTCAGCCATGCCAGTCCGACTGGTGGATTGACAGGCCGTCAGCGCTTCGCCGGTCCGAAGAACGTCAGGTAGGTTTCGCCGCGCGCTTCGCGCAGGAGGAGCAGCGCGAGTTCGCGCGCGTGGTAGTCGCCCCACATGGAGCTTTCGCCGTTGGGCACGCGCTGGCCGGGCGCGATGTAGTCCCAGCCGTTGGGCCGGTGATAGACGGAGTGGAGGAGCAAGCCTTGATGCTTCGCGCTGGTGGAGAGGTAAGGCTCGGAGAAAATCGTGTTCGCGATGGTGAGGCCGGCCTGGCGGTAGCGGGCACCGTCCGTTTTCTTCCCGTGCGCCATCAGGTAATTGCCGAGGCGGAGGAAGCCCTGCGCCGCAATCGCCGCCGCCGAAGAGTCCACCGGCTCGTGGCTGTTGAACGGGTCGGAATCTTTGTTCAAATAATTCTCCGGCAGGCGATGCAGGTTCGGCGCCCCCGTGTCCCACATGGGTATGCCATCCGCGCAGGAGTTGGTGAGATAGAAGTCGGCCGTGGCGCGTGCGCCTTCGAGCATCAGCGTGCGAAAAACCTGCGCGCAGTCGTCTTCCGAGAAAGCATTGGAAAAAAGTTCATCCTCCTTCAAGACTCGGCTCACCATCGCCTCCGGCTCGAACAACTGAACCGCCAGACCGCCGAACTCACCGCTCAGGCGCGCGGCCTCGCAGTATTCCAACTGCTCGGCGAACCCGCAGAGCGCCCAGGCCAGCCCGCGGGTCCAGGTGCTGAAGGGCGAGTAGCCCTGCTGCGAATTCGGGCAACGGAACACGCCGCTCGTCGTGTTGAAGACCGCCTCATGCGCCGTGCGTCCGCGCACGTCGTAGGCATCGCGCCCGCGCCCGTAGTAGATGGAATACTGCGCGGTGTTGATGACGTGTTCGGCCAGGCGGCGGAAGAGGGAGATCCTTTCGTCCTGCTCGCCCATGAGCACATGGCCGAGTTGATGCGCGACCGCGAGCGAGCGGCAGGACCGGATGGTATCAACGAAGAGCGAGTGCGGGCCGTTAAAAGAGTGGATGAAACCCGTGCCGTTGGCCAGCTTCGTCCAGCGCGACGCCTGGACCGCGCCGCTGACTTTGAGCGCGAGTTCGTAGAAGTCCTGCTCCTTCTCGTTGAACGGAATCTTTCCCTCACGCATCAGCCGGAGAAGATTGCCGTAAGTGGAGACGTTGTTGAAGCCGTGGTCGTGCACGCCGACATGCGACAGGTGGCTGGCCATGTGGCGCACGGTGCCCTCGCGCCCGATCTTCAGGAATTGTTCCCCGCCGACAGCGTCAAAGTGCAGCAGCGCGGAGCCATACTGAAAGCCCTGCGTCCACTCGGTCCAGCCGCGCGAGGTGTAGCGGCCCTTCACCGTGAAGACCGGCGTGCCGTCCGCGGGTTTCCACGAGCGCTTGATGTTCAGAATTTTGTGCGCCGAGAGATGGAACAGACGTTCGATCTTCGGCACGAGTTTTTGCGGCGTCAGTTTGAAATCAACCTTGATGGCCATGGTGTTTGAGAGGGTCCGGGGGAGTGCTGCTAAAGCCTTCGCAGGTGAAACCCGCCGTCCACATTGATCACCTCGCCCGTGCTGAACGGCAGCAGGTCCAGCGCGATGGCGGTGACGGCTTTGCCCACGTCCTCCGGCGTGCCCCAGCGGGCAATGGGCGTGAGCCCTTCCACGATGAGCTTGTCGTATTTCTCCTTCACCGGGCCGGTCATGTCGGTGGCGATGATGCCGGGGCGGATCTCATAGACGTTGATGCCGTGCTCGGCGAGCCGCGTGGCGAAGAGCGGAGTGAGCATGGAGAGCGCGGCCTTGGCGACGCAGTAGTCGCCGCGATTGACCGACGCGGTGTAGGCGCTGATGGAGGAGATGGTGACGATCTTGGGGCGTGGGGCGTGGGGCGTGAAGCGCGCCGGATCGCGGGCTTGCTCGATCATCCACCGCGCGGCGAGTTGGGTGAGAAAGTAAGGCCCCTTCACATTGATGTTGATGAGGCGGTCAAAGCTGTCTTCCCCCGCGTCGAGAATGTCGGCGCGCACACTGGGCGCGACGCCGGCGTTGTTCACGAGCACGTCGAGCCGGCCAAAGGATGCGCGGGTGAAATCAATCAGCTTGCGCCGGTCCGCCGCACTGGCCACGTCGGCCTGGCAAATCTCAGCGCGGATGGATGGCCCGTTCGCCCGGCCCCGGGCCACGCAGTCCGCCGCCGTCTGCCGGGCCGCTGCTTCGCTGGCGACGAAGTTGACCACCAAATCGTGGCCCGCCTCCGCGAGCGCAAGCGCGATGCCGCGTCCGATGCCGCGCGACGCGCCGGTGATGAGAGCGACTGGATTCACGATGGAAAAGATAAAAGCCGGTCACCGGGAAGGGAATGACAATTATTTCAGCATGAGAATAGCGGGCGGGTTGACCGGTGCGCGGTGTGAACTGGCTCGGAAAATTCCCTTGCTTTCACCGGGCGCCTGACTATGCTGCCCCTGCCTGAACGCCGTGTGTGCGGCGTTCGTTGAGGCTGAGAAAAAACAGTCAACCAGCAACCTAACCATCATCCTCCGTTGCCTCCGCAACGTCTGGTCCGTTAGGCAATGGAGACTTCGCCGGGCGCCCGTGGCCCCGACCAAGCCTCCCGCAGTTACATCACAGAATAGTTATGCTCACAATGGAAGAAGCCATGCGCCAAAGCGCCACGCGTTTTGCCGCCGGCGAAATCGTCAAAGGTATCGTCATCGAGGTCCGCCCCAAGGAAGCCCTCGTGGACATCGGTTACAAAAGTGAAGGCGTCATCTCCGGTGCCGAATTTGAAGACATCAAATCCGTCAAGGTCGGCGACGAAATCAACGTCCTGATCGAAAAACTGGAGGACAAGGACGGCATGGTGGTCCTCTCCAAGGAGAAAGCCGAGTTCCAGCAAAACTGGGATCGCATCCTCACCATCTGCAACGAAGGCGGCACCGTCGCCGGCAAGGTCAAGTCCATCGTCAAGGGCGGCCTCGTCGTCAACATCGGCGTCGAAGCCTTCCTGCCCGCCTCGCAGATTGACATCATCCCGCCGAAGAATCTCGGCCAGTTCGTCGGCAACGTTTACGATTTCAAAGTCGTCAAAATCAACCAGGAGCGTCAGAACATCGTGCTCTCCCGCCGCGAACTCATCGAGCAGGAACGCACCGAACGCCGCCAGAAACTCCTGTCCGACATGACCCCCGGCGACATCCGCAAGGGCACCGTCAAGAACATCACCGACTTCGGTGCGTTCATCGATCTCAACGGGCTCGACGGCTTGTTGCACATCACGGACATGTCCTGGGGCCGCGTCGGCCATCCGTCGGAAATTCTCAAGGTCGGCCAGGAAGTCGATGTCGTCGTGCTCGACATCAACCGCGAGAAAGAACGCGTCAGCCTCGGCCTCAAGCAGAAGCTCGCCAACCCGTGGGAAAGCATCGAAGGCCGGTTCACCGTTGGCCAGAAGGTCAAGGGCCGCGTCGTCAACCTCGTCCCTTACGGCGCGTTCATCGAATTGGAACCCGGCGTCGAAGGCCTGGTTCACGTCACCGAATTGTCCTGGACCAAGCGCATCGCCAAACCGTCAGACGTGCTCAAGCCCGACCAAGAGATCGAGGCGGTCGTTCTCGGCATCAACCGCGAGGAACAGAAAATCTCGCTCGGCGTTCGCCAACTCGACACGAACCCGTGGGACAAGGCCCAGGAGAAATATCCTGCCGGCACCCGGGTCAAGGGCAAGATTCGCAACCTGACCAGCTACGGCGCCTTCATCGAACTCGAAGAAGGCCTCGACGGCATGATCCACGTGTCCGACATTTCCTGGACGCGCAAGATCAATCATCCTTCCGAA
>JANNEF010000034.1:0-32245 GCA_031378375.1 Verrucomicrobiota bacterium
GAAGCGGTGTTGCAGGCCGAACTGCAACGCTTCTGGCGAGACGCCCGCCGCGTGCACTCCCTCGTCTTCGATTGGCTGCTGCTTCAAGCAAACACTTCTTCCAGAGCCGTTATACTACTCTATTAACGTAGTTGGTATTACTGCACATTTCCTGACCGCAAGGAATCCAGCGGATAAAAGGTTTCGCGCCAGCGGATGCCTCCTTGTCGAAGCGTAACGAACGTGGAGTTGAGCAAGGCGTACAGGAAAACGGGAAACATGAACGGCATGCAGACCGCGCTAGGCCATGACCAATCCAGCCGCCGCGCGAGGGTTCCCGCCGGCAGGGCCAGCAACAGCGGCGAGAGTCCGGCGGCGATTCCCGCCACCGTTCCAGACATCAGCCCGAGCACGAGAATAGCCGACACGAGCATCACGGCCACGCTGCCCGTCAAGACCAGCCCGAGCCGGTAATCCAGCGCCGCGAAATAATTCTTCTCCATGATCTTGACCATGCCCTGGACCGTCGTGCCCCAGTGACACTCCACGTCGTCCACACCGAGAAATGCGCGCGTCCGCTTGCCCGCGCGTCGCAGGAGCAGGCCGAGCTTGACGTCGTCCACCACTGTGAGTCGCAGCGCCTCGTAGCCGCCGCATTGCCGATAGGCCGAGGCACGCATCAGGTTGAAGGCACCGACACCGAGGAAAGATTGGGGCCGATCCCGGTTCACCCCAGAGAACCAGTTCGCCAGGCTGGTCAGAAACAGGAGATGCCACGCTCGCGCACCGAAGCTCTCGATCACGGTTCCAGGAGACATGGTCACATGATCGGCTCCATCCCGTTCAGCCAATCGCAATGCCCGCGCGATCACATCAGGCTTCAGCCAGCAATCGGCGTCGGTGAACAAAATCCAGTCACCAATGGCCGCGCTCGCGCCGATGTGGCAGGCGTGACACTTGCCGAGCCAGCCTTCCGGCAATACGTCCACGCGCTTCACCTGCACGCGCGCATCCTGTTTCGCCAGTCGCCGGAGAATCTCGCCCGTCCGGTCGGCGGACCGATCATCCACGACGATGAAGTCGGCTTCCACCCCGCGCTGCGCGAGCAGATGACGAATGGTCTGCTCGATCCGCACCTCCTCATCCCGCGCCGCGATGACCACCGAGCATCGGACACGTCCGCCCGCCGACGATGTGGATACCCCCGCCTTCGTGAACGTGTCCAACGCCGGCAACCGCCTCACCCAGCGCAAGTGCCACTGTGCGGCGATAGCCATGGCGACGAACAGTGCAGCCGTCGCGCCGAAGATGAGCGTTATCCACATAAATTGAATTGCAGCGGATGATGACGGCATTCCGTGAACAAGCAATGGCCGCAGAGAATAATGGGTGTGATTAAAAGTGGGTGAGGGCTGGAGCTCCGCAATCCTTGCGGCGCTCCGCGCGCAGTCTGGAATTCCCTTTCGCTTCACCCACTTTTAGTCACACCCGGCTTGTCGCGGCTCAGGTTGCAAGGCACGACCGGCCCCGCCATGCACATCGTTTGGATGGATTGACCACTACTGCGCTGGCGTCACGAGGCGGTAGAAACGCTGGCTGCCGGCGGCATTTGTGTCGGTCACGGCCGCCAGGCGATTGGTCGGTCGCACCGTGAGATCCGCCACCTTATCCACGTCGGGCCGGGGAGGACATCCTGGCGGAGCACGCTGTAGGTCGTGTTCGAAACGGCCACGAAAGGAAGCGTGCAGGCACCGGGACCGGCGGTGATTTGCTCCACGCGCAGATAAGTTCTGCCCGTCGCGCGGTTCGTGCCGGCGGTGAACTACCCCAGATTGCTCACCCCATCGTCGTCGGCGTCGAGTGCGGCGTCGTTCAAATTGGGATTCAGGTTGTGGGCGGTTTCCCAAACGCCGGGCATCCCGTCGCCGTCGCTGTCCGTGATGGACACAGTCAGTATTGCCCCGGCGCTGGGCGTGGCCCCGGCGAGGTTGGTGATTACGATCTGACAGCCGCCGGCGTGGGCGGGTTGTGCGCTGGCAAACGAGAGCGTGGCGTTCGTCGCGCCGGGAAGGTTGGTGTTGTTCATGCGCCACTGAAAGAACAGCGGCGCGTTGCCATCGGCGGCGACTGTCTGCGACTGCGGTTGTGTCGTGACGTAGGGCGCGATGAAACTGCGGACGTAGATAAGATCTCGAGTGATTGCGGATGCAACTTCAGCCGGTGAGGCTGGTCTTTCGCGCGGGTCGGGCGGGTAATCGACGGAGAGCCTGGGTGCGAGGACTGCCCGGATGATTCCGAGCGGGCGCGCGGCATTTCAATAAACGTCCCGCAGATACCGCCGCTCCGTCTTCATCAGTGTGACGTTCACGTATTCCGCCGCCGCTTCCGCCGTCAGTCCGCCTTGTTCCCGCGCGATGCCCGTAAGCGTCTGATGCACGTCCTTGGCCATGCGTTTGGCGTCGCCGCAGACGTAGAAATGCGCGCCGCCTTGCAGCCACGCCCACAACTCGCGCGCATTTTCCAGCATGCGATGTTGCACGTAAATCTTGTTTGCCTGGTCGCGGGAGAATGCCAGGTCCAGCCGGTGCAGCCGGCCTTGCTTCTGCCAGGCAAGAAACTCCTCGCCGTAGAGAAAGTCTGTCGCGCGATGCTGTTCGCCGAAGATCATCCAGTTGCGCCCGGTTGCGCCGTCGAGAGCGCGCTGTTCGAGGAACGCGCGGAACGGCGCAACCCCAGTGCCGGGGCCGACCATGATGATGTCCGTCGTACCATCGACGGGCAGCCGGAAACTTTTCGATTCCTGCACGTACACCGGGATGTTTTTCACGCGCAGTTCGGCGTGGTCCGCCAGAAAGCCCGAGCAGAGGCCGGTTTTTTTCCGCCCGTGCGTTTCGTAGCGCACGATGGCGACGCACAAATGCACCTCGCCCGGATGCGCCGCCGGCGCCGACGCGATGGAATAAAGTCGCGGTGGAATCGGCGAGAGCTGCGCGAGGAAATTTTCCGGCGCGTCAAACCGCGCCTCGTCAAACTCCGTCAGGATGTCCACGTAGTCGCGGGTGTTGACGTAGGCGCTCAACTGCTCGTCGTTGTCGGCGATTTCCATGAGCCGGTTGCGCTGCTCGCCCTGCGGGATGCACTCGCCCAGGCCGGACATGATCTTCTTGCTGGCGCGGTTGAGGATGTAATTCTGCCGGAGCGTTTCCCGCAAGGTAATCGGCTGGCCTTTGGGATCGTTGACCGTGGTTTGCGGATCAAATCCCAGCAGCGCGATCACTTCGTCCACGAGCGCCGGCGGGTTGCGCGCGAACACGGCGAGCGAATCGCCGGGTGTGTAAGTCATGCCGCTGCCGGCGAGGCTCAAGGCGAAATGGCGCGTGTCTTTTTCCGAGCCCGGCTGCGTCAGCGATTCGCGTCGCAGCAACTCGGCGGGAAAAGGATTCTTTCGGAAGTAAGTGGTGGCGGTCATGTCTGGAGTTGCTGAATTCTATGTTTGCGAAACTATCGGGCGCCGCGCTCGCTGGCAAACAGAACTTCCGCGACAACAGAACTTCGGCGCGGCTGCTCGGAAAAAACTTGGCGTCACGGCCTGCCGCGCGTTTACATGGCGCGCAACTAATGACCCGGCTGCTGAACCTCTTCACCAATCTCTTTCCCCTGTGGGTGTTGCTCGGTGGCGTGGCGGCGCTCATTCATCCACCGCTGTTCACCTGGTTTCGCGGGCCGTTCATCGTCTGGGGACTCGCGATCATCATGCTGGGCATGGGCGTGACGTTGAGCGTGGACGACTTCAAGCGCGTGCTGAAGATGCCGCGCGCCATCGCCGTCGGGTTCGCCGCGCAATATCTCATCATGCCGGCGCTGGGCTGGAGCATCGCGCGCCTGCTGCGATTGGACACGCCGCTCGCCGTGGGACTGATTCTCGTGGCGTGCTGCCCGGGCGGCACCGCGTCGAATGTGGTCACGTATCTGGCCCGCGCGAACGTCGCGCTGTCGGTCCTGATGACGATGTGCTCGACATTCGCCGCGATTGTCCTGACGCCGCTGCTGACGAAGTGGCTCGCCGGAACCTACGTGCCGGTGGATGCATGGAGCCTGTTCTTCGACACCATCAAGGTCGTGCTCGCGCCGCTGTTGCTGGGTTTGTTCTTGCACCACGCTTTCCCGCGGGCCGTCCGCGCCGTGCTGCCAGCAGCGCCACTGGTGTCGGTCGTGGTCATAGCGTTGATCTGCGCGAGCGTCATCGGGCAGCGCGCGGGCGACATCCGTCAATCTGGTGGGCTGCTGCTGGGCGCGGTCTTCCTCCTTCACGCGGGCGGGTTCGCGCTCGGCTACATCTTTGCGCGTCTGTTTGGCTACGATGAAACCATCCGCCGCACCATCTCCATCGAAGTCGGGATGCAAAACTCCGGTCTCGGTGTGGTACTGGCGCAAAACAATTTTCCGCAAATGCCCGCCACCGCCACACCCTGCGCCATCTCGGCGGTCTTCCACTCGGTCATTGGGAGTTTGCTGGCGGGCCTCTGGCGGTTGCGCCCGCCGAAAGCGTAATGCTTCGTCCACCCATGCGAAACCGGCGGCACGCGGCGTTCACGCCGCTTCAGCGTGTGAAACAAAAAGCGCATGGTTCCAACCGCAGACTTGCAGACGTTGAAGCGGCGTGAAGCCCTCGCGCCAACGTCAGCCATTCCGCCGGATTCATGTTATTGCCGGCGCGTCAAAATCTTCTGGCCGACCCAGCGGGTGTTGAACTTGTGCATCCACGCGTCGTTCGTGAACGTTGGGCGCGGCTGGTGACCGTAGAGTTGATCATCCATCCCGTGCCACGGCAGCGGCTCAACCGTCGTGCCTGCGGCGACGTGGAAGTCCGAGTCCTTGTCCCAACCCACCGAGTAAAAGAAAAACTCGCGTGTGACACCGGGCGGTTTCGGCGGCAACTGATCGGCGGAAAAACTCAGCGTTAATTCATCGCCGCCGTTGAGCAGGACCAGTGCGTTGTCCTGCGCGGCAATCAACTCCGCCACCTCGCCATAGCGCGTACACCAGCCGCCCGGCGTGATGCGCCAATGGGGATTCGGCGTGGCTCCCTCATAAACCGGCGTCAGCGGCTGTGACCACGGCAGGTCGGCAAAACCACTGAAACCGCGCCAGTGCAGATCGGTCGCGGTGGGTGCCAGGGTGGTGATTTTGGTTTCGCTGTTGTTGCGCTTCTCGAAGAGCGCGGCCCGGTCCCAATGAAATTCAAACGCGGTGCTCAAGCGCAGGCGGCGGCTGCCGGGCGGCAGTTTGCCGACGAGGTCAACGAGAATGGTTTTGGTTTTGCCGGCGGGGGCACCAGCAGTCACGTCCACTTTCGTCCACTCGCCGCTGGCTGTTTCAACTTCCAGCAACGGAAACGGAAAGGGCAGGTCGGGGTGATGCGCCGCCGCCACGTTTGCCATGCCACCGCCGAAGCGCAGCCAGCCGGTCAGCGCCAGCACCAGTGGACGCTCCACCGCCAGCGGACCGAAATCGAGCGTGACGCTGTACGGCTCGGCCAGACCGCGCAATTGCGGCACGCGCAGCTTCGTCGGCGAAACCATCTGGCCATCCGTCTCGGCGAGCGCCGCGGTCACGGCCGCGCCCTCGTGATTCACCGCGCGCCGCAGCGGTTGGCGCTGGTGGAGTGTCACGAGTTCACTGGGCGGAAACGGTTTGCCCGGACGCAATTTGCTGGTCGAGTGGACTTCGGTTCCCGGCGGATGATCCACGACGATGAGCTTCGCCTCGTCGAGGTAGAGCACCTCGCGCAGTTCCTCGGTGACTTGCAGCACGTAATTTCCGCCGCGCGGTTGGAAGGTGGTTTCGTCCCCGATCCAGACATGCTCCACGGGATCGGCTTCAATGCGGCGAATGTCGTTCAACGGCAAACCCAGCGGCGACGCGCCCAGCAAATCGGTGACGAAGCGAAAGCGTTTCCCATCCCAGGCGTAAAGATACGGGCACGAGCCGGTCGGCTGCTGAATCTCCATCACCGCGAAGGCCACGCACGGGTCGGCCTTCACCTCCACGTTGATGGAGAGATCGGTCCAGTGCAGGTTTAGCGAGTCGAGTTGCGTGTGCTGACCGATGCCGATCTCGACAGGCAGTTGCCGCACCGTGCGGCTGGTGCGCAGTCCGCCGGCGGAGAAATCAATGCGCACGCCCAGTCCGCTCACGTTGGATCGCGTGCCGATGAGGCGGAGTTTGATCTGACGGTTGGCATTGCCGCCGTCGTTGCGAAGGAGTTTCAAACCCTGCGTCTCGCTGGCGACGATCAAGTCGGTGTCGCCGTCGCAATCGAAGTCCGCCGCGGACACTGACACCACCTTGCCCGGAGCGAACTTGTCGAGGCCCAGTCCCGCAGTCGCGTCGCGGAAGCCCGCGCGGCCCAGGTTGCGCCACACGCGCACGCCGTCGCCGGCGGCGACGATGTCGAGCCAGCCGTCGTTGTCGTAGTCCACGAGCGCGAGACTGGTGACTTTGAAGCCACCCAACGGCAACGTGAGTTGATCTTTCAGTCCGTTGAAAACGCACACCAGATTCGCCGCCGTGGCGATGACGAGGTCGGTGCGCTGGTCGTGGTTGAGATCGCCGGTGACCAGCACGTCGCCGGCGGGCCAGTCGGCGGGCGTGTTGGTGACGGCGAGCGGGCCGCCGCGTTGTTTGAGCATGAGCAGGGGCGGCTGCCAGGTGCGCGTGACGATCGCGTCCGTCAGGTCGTCGTCGTTCCAATCGTCGAGCACGATCTGCCGTGCGCCGGTGACGATCGCGGGGAGGCCGGAGGTGGGCGTGTAGTCCTTGAAGAAGAAACTGCCGAAGTTGCGGAAGAACTTCGCGCGCGCGCCGTCGGGCGAGAGGGTGAGCAGTTCGAGTTTGCCGGTGAAGTCCAGGTCCGCCAGCGCGCCGTCGGCCACCGCCTCGTCCTTGAGGCCGGCGAACTTCGAGACTTCGGTGATGGTGGCGTTCGTGAGGATCTTGAAGACGTGCGAGCCTTGTTCACCGAGCACGACGACGTCTTCAAAGCCGTCGTTCTGCAAATCGCCGACGAGCACGCGATGGTAACGCGCGTTGGTGATGGCCGGCAGCGGCGCGCCCAGCGGATGGAACACCCCGTTGGAATTCTGCAACAACCGGAACCCGTCGTCTTCGCGTGTGAAGAGGCTGTTCCGCCCGTCGTGGTTGAAATCAATCACGCCCACGGGACCGCGATAACCACCCGCCGCGCCGCCGAACGCCGCGCCCGTCGCGTCCGTGAAGACCACCGACACGCCGCGCGCGACCGGTTGCTCGCTCTGAAAGGGCAGGCGAATCTGCGTGTGCTTGCACCGTTCGTAAGCGCCGGGGTCGCCGGCGCGCGCCGGCTTGGTCGCGAGCACCTGCCGGTGGCGCTCCAGCGCCTTCGCCGCGTCCTCCACGTTGCCGGCGCGCAGGAGCAACTGACTCAGCCGGTAGTGCGCCGCCGGATGGTCCGGCTCGAACTCCACCGTCGTCTGCAATTGCGCGAGCGCGTCCGGCGCATTGCCCAGCCGCTCGTGCGCGAGGCTCAGTTGGAAATTCAACGCCGTGACCGCCGGGTCAATGGCCTGCGCCTGTTGCAACGACTGGAGCGCATTGGTGGCGCGGTCCAGCCGCAGATACGCGCAGCCCATCAGGTAATGCGCGGCGGCGGAGTTGTGGTCGAGCAGGAGCGCCTCCGCCGCGAGCTTCACGGTGGTCTCCGGCTGATTGGCGAGCAGATGCGCGTTGGCCAGATTGAGCAGCGCGTCGGGCTGGGTGGGATGCAACGCGCGCGCCTGCTCGAACGTGGCGATGGCTTTCGCCGTCTCGCCCCGGTCGTATTGAATCTTCCCCGCGTTGGTTAGCCGGGTGAACTCGTCGCCGCCGTTGCGGAATTTGGAGACGAGCGGGAACAATACCAGCGCCATGAGTAACAGCGAACCGGCCAACACCAGTTGCAGGAACATCGTGCGGCGGCGTTCGGGCGGAAACAGTTCGCGTGTCGGCATGGGCGAATCATCGGAACGCCGCGCGTTCTGTCAACGCCGCAGCAACGGGGCGGGGGAGGGCGCACCACTCCAGCACCTCCTCTTCGGCCCACAAATACATTGCCAAAAGCCCCGTCTTGCGCCAATCTACCGTCAGTCAAAGCCGGTCTTCCGCGCGTGGACTCGGGAGAACGACGATGGCCAACTGACACAAACCGTCAACCAGTCATCCGTTATGATCGAACAAACCTGTCAAGACCGCGAACTGCGCCCCAGCGACCTCATCCTCACCCGCCGCCAATTCCTCAACCGCTTCGGCGCGGGCTTCGGCGCGCTCAGCCTCACCGGCCTCGTCGGTATGGGGCTGTTGCCCGACCCGGCCGCACGCGCCGCCGATTCCTTCTCGCCCTTCACGCCCAAGCAGCCCCATTTCCCCGGCAAGGCCAAACGCGTCCTCCACATCTTCGCCTCCGGCGCGCCGTCGCACATTGACACCTGGGACCCCAAGCCCGCCCTCGACAAGTACGACGAGAAACCCATGCCCGACGACAAGAACGGCACCGCCTTCGCCTCGCCCTTCAAGTTCACCAAGATGGGCAAGTCCGGCACGCCCGTCAGCGAAGTCTTCCCCCTCCTGGGCGAACACGTTGACAGCCTGGCCGTCGTCCGCTCCATGTTCACCGACATCCCCGACCACGCCGCCGCGACCGTGATGATGAACACCGGCTCGACGCGCCTCGTGAAGCCCAGCGTCGGCGCGTGGGTCACCTATGGCCTGGGCAGCGAGAACCAGAACCTCCCCGGCTTCATCGCCCTCTCGCCCGGCGGCGTCGGCGCCACGAACCTCCGCTCCGCCTTCCTGCCCGGCGCCTACCAGGGCACCGCCGTCAACACCAGCAGCACGAACATCGAGAAGATGATCGAGAACATCAAAAACAAGTACACCTCGCTCCCCGAACAACGCCGCCAGCTCGACCTCCTTCATCAGATGAACGAAGTCCATGCCCAGCAACTGCGCAAAGACGGCGCGCTCGAAGCCCGCCTCCAGGCCTACGAACTCGCCTACCAGATGCAACTCGAAGCCACCGACGCCTTCGACATCTCCAAGGAACCCGAAAACATCCGCGACCTCTACGCCGCGAACACCCAGCCCGGCCGCCAGCTCCTCACCGCGCGCCGTCTGCTCGAAAAGGGCGTGCGCTTCGTCCAAGTCTGGCACGGCGGCTGGGATCACCACAGCAACATGGCCACCGCCATGCGCGCCAAGGCCGGTGAAATTGACAGACCCCTCGCCGGACTCCTTACCGACCTCAAACAGAAAGGCATGTTGGAAGACACCCTCGTCATCTGGGGCGGCGAGTTTGGCCGTTCCCCCACGGCGGACGGCAACATGGCCGGCGGCACCCCGGGCCGCAATCACAACGGCCGCGCCTTCAGCATGTGGCTGGCGGGTGGCGGCGTGAAAGGCGGTGTCACCTACGGCGCCACCGACGAATTCGGCGGACGCGCGGTCGAGAACAAAGTCCACATCCACGACCTCCACGCCACCGTGCTGCACCTCCTCGGCTTCAACCACGAGAAGCTCACCTACCGCTACAACGGCCGCGACTTCCGCCTCACCGACGTTTACGGCAACATCGTCAAAGGCATCGTCGCCTGAGAGTGTGTGTGAGACTGGTGGGTCAGCCTACCAGCCCGACGGTTCTGGCAGCAACCTGCTGCCAGTTCCAAAGCATGTGCGGCATGACCACACGGGGCAGGGATGCCCCATGAACCGTCAGGCTGGAAGCCTGACCCACATGGCCATACCCGCTCTGAGAAGGCCGCGCCAGCGCCTGCTCACACCGCCGTCCAGCTCTGCATCGGTCCCGGCGCGCTCGTGCCCCGGCTGTTGCGGGCCTGGAGCCAGAGTTGATAGAGGTCGCCCACGTCGAACGTGATGGTCGCGGGGATGATCACTTCCTTCGCGCCCACCGCGCCGATGGCCAGTTGTTCCGGCATCCCGCCGGGGCCTTCGCGCCAGGCTTCCAGCCGCGTCGCCCCCGTCGGCAAGGCCGTCGTCGCCAGGCGGCGCGACGCGGGCGTCCACGTCGTGTCGGCGGGCGCGGCGGGGATCACCTGCGTGCCGCCCCGCAACAGCTCGACGCTGAACAACGTGTCCACCAGCGCGGGCGAGTCCTTCCAGAGTTGCAGGCCGGCGCCCACCATGTTGATCAACGCGGCGGCGGCGAGCTTGCGCAGGAACTCCTGCTGCTCCCGCGCGTCGTCCAGCGCGCTCTTGGCGGTGATTTGCGCCGTGCGCAACGCGCGCGCGGCATTGTAAAACGTCGTCACCGTGCCCCCCAGCGTCACCAGCACGGGCTTGGTGGTCTGCGCGGTCAGGCGGATGCCGAAATCGCGCCCGGCATCCAGCCGCGCGTCATACGATCCCTTGGTGATGGTCTCGCGGCCCTGCGGCAGCAACAGTGTATAGGTCGTGCCCTGATAGGCGACCTGCCCGCGAATAGCGGTGTCCCAAGTTTCGATGAGGCTGTTGGTGTCCGCGTCGGGCTTGCGGGTGATGCTTTCGAGTTTGTCTTCAAAGGCGATGGTGCGCGCCGGCAGATTGGCCTCGGCATTGGCGATGGTCGTTTCGCCGACTTCCCACGCGGCGATGGCGCTGTCGAGCACACCCAGCGGGGTGACGAGGGGCGCATGGGCGGCGGCGGCGGTGGCCAGTCGCGGACGGGTGTCCGCGAGGATTTCGCTCATCAGGGTATAACTTTGGGCGGTGACGACATCGAATTGGTTCGTGGCGTATTTGGAGGGTTCGTCGGGCATAAAGGAGGTGGGTTTCGGTTAGATCCGAGACAGGGCTTTCGGTCGGCTTATGGATGACGATGACATCCGGTGACAAGCTACGAAACGGCTGGAAGAAGTCAAGCGGTAAAAGATGCCTCCACCGACTTCACCGGAGGGGCGCGGAACATCCAGCGGGCCTCCACCGACTTCAGTGGAGAGGCGCGGAACATCCAGCGGGCCTCCGGCGACTTCAGTGGAGAGGCGCGGAACATCCAGCGGGCCTCCGGCGACTTCACCGGAGGGGTGCGGAACATTCAGCGGGCCTCCACCGACCTCACCGGAGTGGTGCGGAACATCCAGCGGGCCTCCAGCGAGTTCGTCTTTGTGGAGCTGAATATCTGGTGAGATGGTCACGACTTCGGTTTGTTAAAGATCAATGCCAGCCTTATGCCAGGCAATCAGCTTTTCGATGTTCACAAGGCGAATACGTACATTTGTGTCCGCGCTTTCGATAGCACCACTCGTGAAATAGCTGGTAGTAACGATGTAGCCTTGCCAAGCCTCATTTTCTTCGACGACGCCCTTAAACTGTTGAACGACCGGACGTCCGATCGGGTTGTCCATAGCGTTGCGTTTGCACTGAACTACCACAAGGCCTTCTGGATGCCGCGCAAAACCATCTACGCCGGCATCATTTGATTTTTGAGTGACCCAGGCAAAGAGTCCTTTGTCTTGAAAGAATGCCATGACATGCTTCTCAAACTCAAACGGGTCCATCGTTTGTAGGCGCCGCCGCAGTTCCTCTTCACTTCCATGGGTCGGCTGTTTCTTCGGGGCCACTGGTTTTGCGACCATGGCTTCCCGAAGATCCTTTTTGACGCGGCGCAACGATTCGTCACGGGCGATTTGACCAACAATGCTTGCGATCTGACTCGTTGCGTCAGGATTTTTCCATAGGCTCTTTAGCACAGTAATTGCGCCCACAACGGCTAGAGCAAACACGAAGACGAGCAACAAGATCGGAGATCCAAATGCCCCGCCAAGAAGGGCAATGCCACTGGCTGCCGAACCAAAAAACAAAATTGCAGGAAGAGTTATGAGAACCACTATCACAATCGGCCAAGGTGTACGGCGAAGCCTGGACAAAAGTGGAACCGTTGCTTGCAAAGCTTGTGGAATTGGAGGGTTGGCCAACTGCGAGGGCGATTCCACAACGGGAATCAAGGGCGGAACTCGTAACGGAGGTGGGGTAGGCAATGGCGGCGGTGGGACTGGTGGTGGCAGTGGCGGCGATGGCGGGCACTGACCAAGCGGAGGTGTTGGAATGGGAGGAGGTTCTTCCATATCCGACTCGATCTATTTTCTACGTTGATTGACCACAAATGGAGTTGCCGGTTTATGTAAGGGTAAGGGCCAGTTCCATGCCAGTGCCGGCCAGCTTCTTGAGTTGTTCCAGGTTGTCGCCGCAGTAGATGACGCGGGTGTCGAGGAGCGAGGAGGGACGATTCCGGACCCCGGCCCGTTCACTTTCGGCGGGAGCGGGACGGTCCTTGCTCTTTGATGAGCGTGACATGGGCGGAGCCTAGCGAGACCCAAACGCGCGGTCAATCGCTCCCTTGCAAGGGCGGGTGACGGGTTGCTCGGGCCAACGCGCCCGGTGGTCCGCCAGCGCGCCACCTATCCCGGAGCCGTCAGTTGCCCGCCGTTGTCCCGCGCGCCCAAGGCGAGCAGATAGGGCACGGCCGTCTGCGCCCATTCCGCCGCGCCCGGATAGGCGGAGGCCGAGCCGCCGAAGCAGCTTCGCAACATGTCCGTGTTGATGATGCCGGGGTTGAGCGCCACGGCCGCCAGCCCCGCCGGCAATTCCTGCGCGAGGGCTTGCGTCAGCCCTTCCACGGCCCACTTGGTCGCGCAGTAGGGCGCGACTTCGGCGGCGGCCGAGCGGCCCCACCCGGAACTGAAGTTGACGATGACGCCGCGTCCGCGCGGGATCATCGCGGGCACAAAATGGCGGAGGACGTTGGCCACGCCTTTGAGGTTCACGTCGATGACGGCGGAGAATTCCGCCGCGCTCACCTGCCACAGGGGGGCGTTGCGGTTGATGACGGCGGCGTTGTTCAGGAGCAGGTCGGGCGGGCCGTGGGTCCGGAGGACCGCGCAGGCCCAGGCTTCCACCTGCTCATCGGCGGCCACGTCCACCGCCGCGAACGTGTGCGGCGGAGCGAAGGCGTGGTGCAGTTGCGCCAGGCTCGCGGGCGAGCGCCCGCAGCCGATGACGGTGTGGCCGAGGCGGATGAATTCATCGGTCATGGCCCGGCCCAGTCCGCGCGTGACGCCGGTGATGAGGATGGTTTTCACGCGCGCCCGACGGTTTCACCACGGCGCGCGAGTTGTTTGGCCAGCCGGATCGCCGCCCCCATGCTCGCGGCGCTGGCCACGCCCTTGCCCGCGATGTCGTAGGCGGTGCCGTGGTCGGGCGAGGTGCGGATGAAGGGCAGGCCGAGGGTCCAGTTCACGCCGGTGTCGAAGCCGATCATCTTGAGGGGCGCGAGTCCCTGGTCGTGATACATGGCCACCACGGCGTCGTAGTCGCCGCGATAGGCGTGGTGAAACAGGGTGTCGGCGGGCAGGGGACCGGTGACGTCGAGTTGGAAGCGTTTGCGGGCGGTCTCGACGGCGGGGGTGATGATGGTTTGCTCCTCGTCGCCCAGTTCGCCGCCTTCGCCGGCGTGGGGATTGAGCCCGCAGACGCCGACGCGGGCGCGGGGCAGGGCGAGGTCGCGGCAGGCCTGGGCGGCGAGTTCGATGGCGAGTTCGACTTTGCTGCGGGTCAGTTCATCGGCCACGCGCCGCAGGGGCAGGTGCGTGGTGGCGAGGGTCACGCGCAGCCAGCGCCCGCGGTCGTCCGCGCCGAGCAACATCATGGCGGTGCGCGCGGTGCCGGCGAGGGCGGAGAGGTATTCCGTCTGCCCGACGAAGCGCAGGCCGCTGCGGAGGATGGCTTCCTTGTTCACGGGCGCGGTGACGAGGGCGTCCACTTCGCCGCGCAGGCAACGTTCGGCGCCGTCTTTCAACCAGGCCACGGCGGCGCGGGCGGCGGCGGCTTGGGGGGTGCGATTGGCGGCGTGAGGATGGGTGGAGGTTTCCGCCGGGGTGGTAACGAAGATGCGTCCGGGGGTGCTGGCACCGGCGTAGCGTTGGAGTTCCAGCCGCAGGGCGAGTTGAGCGTTGAGGCGGCGGAGGGGTTCCTCGTCGCCGATGATGAGGTAGCGGGTGTCATCGGCGGGCAGCTCGGCGGCGAGCGCCTTGAGGGTGACTTCGGGACCGATGCCGCCGGTGTCGCCGAGGGAGATGGCCAGCCAGCCGGTCATGGGAAGCGTGGGGCAGGGCGCATGGGTGAGGTTGGAAGTCGCCGGGAATGGTTCGCGCGCCGCGCTGCCGCCTCAGAAGTAACGGACGAAGCTTTTGGCCTTGAGGCGGTCAATCCACTTTTTGCGGAGGCGCTGGTTCTCCTGCACGATCAGTTCGCGTTCGATTTCCTCGCGGACTTCGGCGAGCGGGCGGGTGCGGGCGACGCGCCGTTCCTCGATGCGCATCAGGTAGATTTCCTGCGGCTCCGGGAGCAGCCCGGCGGCGGGGGGGGCGTCGAACTTCTTTTCGTCGAGCGGTTCGTCCTTGGCGGTGTATTTGCGGGCGGAAGTGATCTGGCCGGCCGGGTTGTATTGGTAGATCCAGTAGGTTTCATCGGGTTCCTTCGCGTGGCCGATCATGCCGCTCTGCTGGCCGGCGTTCAACGTGAAGGCGACATCGGCAAAGCCTTGCTTCAAGCCGGTGCGCTGCCGCCAGCCCCAGAGTCCGTTTTCCGCCCGCTGGACTTCGGAATGAATCCCGGCCATTTCGGCGAAGGACGTGCCTTGCTGAATCTTCTGGAGGATTTCCTGCGCGAGCCGTTTCGCGTCGTCAATGCCGCCGGCGGGCGGACGGTTCAGCACGATGACGCGCAGCTTCACCTCGTCGCCCATCTGGAAGCGGGTGAGATTGGTGCGGTAGTAGGTGTCAATTTTCTGCGGGGAGATGAGCACGGCGGAGGAGACGTTCCGGTTCTGCATGATCGAGAGAATGAACTCGTCGCGGATTTGCCGGCGAAAGGTTTCAAAGGTTGTCCCCCGCGCCTGAAGGGTCTTGGTGAGCGTGACGCGATCGGCGAACCGCTGCCGGATGCGGCTCTGCACTTCGTCATCAATGATGTTTTCCGGGATGCGAAAGCCGGAGGTCTTGAAGTCGTCGAGGATGAGTTGCTTCTCCATCAACAGTTCCAGCCCGTCGGTCATTTTCTGTTTCGCCTTGTCGGCGAAGAGTTCCGGTTGACGGCGGTAGGCGTTCCAGAGGTTTTCCATGTCGGCCATGGTCAAGTCTTCCACCTCGCGGTAGGTGATGACGGAATCATTCACGATGGCGGCGATGTAGTTTCGCAATTCGGCCTCGGCGCTCGCGCGGGCGCCGCCCAGCAGCGCGGCCAGTAACAGGATCAGATGAAATTTCTTGTCAGCCATCGCGGCGATACTAGGACCGGCGTCGCGGAGGGTCAAGGCGCAGAAGGAGGTGGTTGGCAAGGCCGGGGGAAACTCGCGCAACGGCGTTTGCACTTTGAACTTTTCACCGGCGTGGCGTCGGCCTAGAGTGCCGGCCATGAACCTCGCTGCCGCATTTGCCAACTCGGCGTCGGACCACGCGCACAAGACCGCCATTTTCTGGGGCGACTGCGAATACACCTACGAACAATTACTGGCGCAGTCCCATCAGCTCGCGTCGGAGTTGGAGCAAACGTTTTTTGTCCAGCCCGGCGACCGGGTCGGCCTGTGGCTGAAGAATTGTCCGGAATTTGTCCCGGCGCTCTTCGGTGTGCTCGAAGCCGGCGCGGTGGTCGTGCCGATCAACAACTTCCTCAAGCCCGCGGAAGTTGGCTACATTCTCGCCGATGCGGGTATTGATGTGCTCATCACCGACGCAACGATGAGCGAGAGCCTCCCCGCGCTCTCCGCAGAGCGGCCGCAACTGAAGTTCTGGCAGGTCGATCAATTCGCCCGGCCCGCGGGTGAATCGGCCTTGCCGCCCGCCGCCGGCCGTGCGCCCGTGCGCGAGCGCAATGAGTCTGATCTGGCCGTCATCATCTACACGAGCGGCACCACCGGCCGGCCCAAGGGCGCGATGCTTTCGCATGGCAACCTGCTCGCCAATGTGGAGAGCTGCCGGCAGATGCTCCTGGCGGTGGACGCGGACCGGTTCGTGGTGTTGCTGCCGATGTTCCACAGTTTCATGCTCACGGTGTCCGTGCTGCTGCCGCTGCGCGTCGGTGGTTCGATGGTGCTGATCAAGTCGCTGCATCCGCCGAAGAATGTGCTGGCGGAAATTGTCCAGCGGCAGGCGACCATCCTGCCGTGCATCCCGCAATTCTTCCGCACCCTGGTCAGTGCGCCCCTGCCGGAACAGTTGCCGTTGCGCCTGTGCATCAGCGGAGGCGCGCCGTTGCCGGCGGAAATCCTGCGCGAGTTCAACGCGAAGGTGCCCATCCCGCTCATTGAGGGTTACGGCCTGAGCGAAGCCAGCCCGGTGGTGAGCCTCAACCCCATCGCGGGGCCGTGGAAGGCCGGTTCGATTGGCATGCCCGTGCCGGGCGTGGAGGTGAGCGTGCAAAACGACGCGGGGGAAATTCTTTCACCTGGCGCGACGGGCGAGTTGTGCGTGCGCGGGGCGAACGTGATGCAGGGTTATTGGAACCAGCCCATGGAGACGGCGCGCGCGTTGCGTAACGGCTGGCTGCTCACCGGCGACATCGGCCACGGCGACGCAGAGGGGTATTTCTACATCACCGACCGGAAGAAGGACATGTTGCTGGTTAATGGCATCAACGTCTATCCGCGCGAGATCGAAGAAGTCCTTTACCAGTACAACGGCGTGAAGGAGGCGGCGGTGATCGGCGTGCCCGACGCGCGCAAGGGCGAACACCCGCTGGCTTTCATCTCGGCTAGTGATGGCGTGCAACTGGACGAGAAGGCCATCCTGCAATTTGTGCGGCAGAAGCTGGCGGACTACAAAGTGCCCAAGCACATTATCTTCATGTCGGCCCTGCCGCGAAACGCGACCGGGAAAATCCTCAAGACGGCGCTCCGGCAACAGGCAGGGTAGGGGATCTCCCGCTCAGGGCTGGATGGGCGGCGTAACCAACCGGTAAAAGCGCGCACCCGCACCGGTGTTGGGAAGATCGCTGGCCACGCGCGGGCCGCTCGTCGGTTCGGCGGGTACGTTCATGACCCAGTTCCAGGGGCCGTCATCCAGCGTGGTTTTGGAAATGAGGGAGTAACCGGCACCGGCCGTGCCGTTGAAAAAGATCATCACGGTGCCATCGAGATCCTGAAAAATCGTGTCAATCTGCAAGGAGTGCCCGCCGGGAGTCGGGTTGGCCGCAGTCCAGTTGACCGGATCGTTCGCGTAGTCTTCAACTTTCACGCGTTGCAGTGATTTTCCACCGCCATCCGCCGCCACGGGCCACGGCGCGGCGTCAGAGTACTTGACCTTTTCCACGAGGATGGAAGGGACAAAACGGAAATCCGAACGCGACGGCCCCTGCGGCGGATCCGGTTTGCGAAGCTCGACCGTGTCGCCGCCGTTGGCCAGCTTGCCGCTGTAAGGGCCGTAGATGTTCACGGCTGCGGGCACGGCATACTTGGCGCGGAACGCTGCGAGCATTGGCGTGTTCGTCGGATCGAAATTCACAACGAGCAGGTAACCGCCAACGCCGAGCGTAATCTGCGGCGGGAAAGTGAACTTCACCACGCCGTCGAGTTGCCAGGTGTTGGTGCGACCGTCGGCGTAGATGCCCGCCTGGGGGAAGTTCGGGTCGAAATAAAAGCCCTGCGGATCATACAACGGCACGGACGCACCGCTCAGGTTGTAAATCTCAACGAACTCGTTCGTGCTGTCATCCACATGGTTCGTTCCGACGATGATGTCGGGGGGGTGGTACATGATTTCATTGATCACCAGCGGGCCGACTTTGGGATAGGCATTGCTCGCGCCGGTGCCGGCGCGGAATTGACTGAGCGTGAGGGGAGTCTCCACACCGCCGAAGGTGCGTCGGCTCATCGCCACGATCTCCGTCTTGGCTTCGCTGGTGAGGTAGCGGCCAAATGACACGCTGTTTTGCGCGGATCCAAAATCCAGGCTGCGGTTCAATCCGGTCAGTTTGCCGGTCGCGTCGCCCGTGGAGAGCACCACCAGGTCGCCGCGCGCGGAGTTGAGCGTGAAGCTGCGTCCGGTCCCCTGGCCGTTGGTGTTGAAGCCGCCGGGCAGGCCTGCGTATTCGTAAAACACCTTGTACTGACCCGCTGGAATGATGGTGCCGGCGGGGATTTGAAATTTGCGCGGGTCGTTCTTCTCGTTGCTCAACCACCAGTAGCCGATGTCCACATCCGCCGCCGTCGGGTTGAAAAGCTCGATGGCATCCTCCAACGGCGGGTCCGTGTGCGAAAGCACTTCGTTGATGACGACGTTGGTGATCGGCAGGAAGTTGCTCGCCGCCGGTGTCGGCTGGTTAAGCCGGAAGAAAACATAGTTGGTGCCCGGTTCCCCATCCGGCAGGCGTCCCTGCGAGATGTTCAGGGTCTGCGCACCGAACTTCACGTAATCAATGTTCTCGTTGGTGGAGGTCACCAAGTTGTTCGGATAGAGGATAATCAAATCACCGCTAGTGCTGCTCAACTTGAAGTCCACCTGGTCAATGCCGCGGTCCGCGCGGTCATCCGCGATGAACTGGAGAAACCCGTTGCCCGCGATAAAGGACAGGGTTGCCAGCGGACGATTCGTCGGTGGCAGCGGCTCCCGGTCCGTGAACACGCACCCGCTCAGTTCCACGATGTTCGTCGAGCGGTTGAAGATTTCAAACCAGTCCTCCTTTAGGTTGACTGCCGAGGGGCCGTTAATCGCGCTCCACTCGTTGATAGATAGATTGGTGACCGACGCGGTTTCCTTTTGCAAGTTGGGCAGTTCGGGCGATGGCTGGTTCAGGCGAAACGGCCCCGACCCATCCGGTATTCGTCCGATGGACAAGTCGGTCACTTGAAAACCATACGTGACGGAATCGCGGATCGTCCCGCCGGCGCCCAAAGGCGCATAGATTGCGAGCGCCGAACTGGTCTTGCTCAGGTTGAACCGGGTGTGGATGCCCGGTGAGTTGGTGTTGCTGTCGCAGTACACGAGCAGGAAGCTGTCGGCGGAGATCACGGTGCCGGCGGGGAAGACAAACTTGCGCGGTAGCGTGAGGTTGTCCGTCAAGCTCCAGTCGCCGAGTTGAACATCCTCGCCGGTTGGGTTGTAGAGTTCGACCCAGTCGGGATACTTGCCGTCGTTGGCGAGTGTCGCTGAGTTGTCGGCCATCAATTCGTTAATCACCACCTGGCCGTGCGCGGGCGCGGTTAGCAGGACGGCCAGCGCCAGGCTCGATTGCCACCTTTTGCGGGCGCGAAACACCCGCGCCACGACTCGCTTCACTTGGGATAGGTTCACAGGAATTAGATACATCAAAACAATCATAATGCCAAACTCGAAGATGCCAAAAGCGGGAACAACAAGGCTACGCACGGCGCGTCAGGCGCGGCCGCCGATGGGACCGGAACTGCTATCGGTCCCGCCTGACGGTGGCGACCGGTCGGAAATCTGTTCAAAACATCGTTTGTGTTTCATGGTTCGCGCTTTAACTACCGCATCGTTCTGTAGATTTCAACGGCTGGTTTGCCGGAATCTTACAAAGATTTCCCCTGTTCATCACGTCAGTCGGGGAGTTCCGGTCCGGTAAAGCCGTTCCGGTGGACGCCCGGTGCCGGATTGGGCGCCTCCTCACTCGCCGTCGGGTAAACGCCTCGACCACACCTACCCCACCACGCGGAACCGTTGAGCTTTTGCTTGCGTCGCAGGCGGGAATGCGCCAATCATCTTCCTCGACAAGAGCCGATGTGGCGGAATTGGCAGACGCGCTAGACTCAAAATCTGGTACTCTTACGAGTGTGTGGGTTCGACCCCCTCCATCGGCACCACTTGAAGCAGCGGCGAATGATGTGTAAACGCAACCGTTACGCGGCTGCAAATCAGTCGGCTACCGCTCGCGGCGTTCAGGTCGCCTTCCCGCCATCCCGGCAACTCTCCCGCTATTGCGTTCGCGGGGTGAGCAGGCGGTAGAACCGTTCCAGCGAGTTCAGCGGAGTGTTGGTGAGGAATACCGTGCGATTGGTGCCTTGCGCGGGCACGTCGGTCCAGTGCGTCCAAATTCCATTCTGAATGGTGTCGCTGTAACGCACGCTGTAGGTGCGGTTCGACACCGCCATGAAACTCACCACATTCCCCCCGTCCCCGTCGTCACCCCGTGCCACGATGTGCAGATAACTCAACAGGTCGCGCGGGTCGGTCCCGGCAGTGTATTCCTGCCAATTGGTCAAACCATCCAGATCCACGTCATCGGTCGCATCATTCTGGTTCGTATGGTTCAAGCCGTAGGCGATTTCCCAATCATCCGGCAGCCGGTCGCCGTCGGTATCGAGCAGCACGGTCACCAGCGCGTTGCTGCTCAAGCCACCCAGCGGCTGGCCGGAGGTGTTGGTGATGCCGACCTTGAAACCGAAGTTGGTCCGCACATTCTGAATCGTGAAGAAGCAGGTGTAGTCGTGGAGCATGATGTTCGTGATAACTGTGCTGCCGTTGCTGCGCCAACTGTAGTTCATCGGCAGCGTGCCCAGCGCCGTGATGCTCAACGTCACGCTCTCGCCCGGCGTCACGGTGATCCCCTGCGGCTGGCCGGTGATCACGGGCCGGACACCGAGCACGGACAACGTGGCCGGCACGCTGGCGATCGAGCCGGTGATGTCCGTGATCGTCACGCTGAAGCTCCCCTGGTTCAGAATTCCCACATTGGCGAGCGTTAGCGCGGCGTTGGTCTCGCCCATCAGGAAGAGACTGTTGAAGCGCCATTGGTAACGGATCGTGCCGGTGCCGCTCGCCAGCACGGAGAAGGTGACGCTCGATCCGGCGGTGACCGCGCGACTGGCCGGCGGCGTGATGATTTGCAGCGGCGCAGCGGAGATCCAGTTGATCGGATCATTGCCGTAGGCCGCGAGATTGATTCGCTGCAAGACGCCGCCGCTGCCGTCCGCGCCGGGCGGCCACGGAGCCGAGTCCTGGTAATTCACCGCGTCCACCAGGATGTAGGGAACCTGGCCTGCGTTCGGTGAATCGGGCCGGCGCAACTCCACGCTGTCGGTCGAATTATCCAGCTTGCCAGAGTAGGGGCCGAACACCGGCGCCCCGCCGAAGCTGCCGTACTTGGCGCGGAACGCCGCGAGCATGACTGCGTTCGTTGGTGGGAAACTCACCACCAGCAACATCGCGCTGGCGTTGAGGGTCGCGCCGGACGGGAAATCAAAATCCACCGCGTCGCGCAACCGCCAGGTGTTCGTCGCCACCACCGGGTCATACAGCGCGACCGTATTGCCCGTGATGTTCTGCAAAACGATGAACTCATCGTCCGAGTTATCCAGGCCGCCGGCCAGATCGGGCGGGTGGTAGTTGATTTGTTTGATCACGACCGGTCCCACGAGCGGGCCGGCGTTCGGCGCATGGAGAGACGTTCCGGCTTGCGCCACGAAATGATCGTCGCCCGTGCTGATGACGTGCCGGCCAAAGGAAACGCCGTTCTGGGCCGCGCCAAAGCTGAAGCCGTGACTGTAGCCGGTGAGGTTGGTGTTCGCGTCGCCGGAAAAAAGGTAAACCTCGTCACCCGTTGAATTGAGCGAGAAATTCCGGTTCGTGTCCGGCGAGGAATTGAAGTCCGCCTCGCTGAAGACGCGATAGCCGCCGGCCTCGATGGTCGTGGCGTCGGGAATGCGAAATTTGGTCGGGAACGCCGCGTCATCCGTCAGAAACCAGCCGCCAACGTTCACAGTTGCCGCTGTCGGGTTGTGCAGCTCGATGCTGTCCACGGCGGGTGGATCGGTGTGCGTGAGCGCCTCGTTGATGACGATTGGCGCGATGGTCGGAGCGGGATCATCCGCGCCCGGCGAACCGCCCGGCACCGTGCTCGCGCGCCAGCTCGCGGGATTGCCAGGAGCGGCGTTGGCGTTCGGGTTTCGGGTCGCAAGTGAAAAACCGTAGCCGTCCGGAGTGATCGGCCAGCGCCCCGAATCTTTGTAGCCGAACGACAGGATGACGCTGCCATTCAAGCCATGCACGAGCGTGAGTTGCTCGCCGCCATTGTCGAGTTTGCCGGTGTAAACGCCGTGGACGGTCAGGCCAGGATACTTGTTCTGCAAATCAGGACGGCTGCGGCCCAGCAGAAAAAATTGGCCCGGCGACAGCCGCGTGCCGTCAGGAAAAGTGAAGTTAATCCCATCGGTGAAGGTGGCGCCGCTCAGATCGATGATGTTCGTGCCAGCATTCTTCAATTCCAGGAAATCCAGGTTGTCGCCGGACACCACGCCGGCATCCGGCGCGTGGTACATGAGTTCGCTCACCACCAGCCCGCGGTAATCCTGCGCCGTGTAGAAGCGCGCCTCGGTGATTGGACTCCACGTCGTGCCGCTGCGCACCCGGGCACGGATGGTGGTCTGGAAGTTGATCGTAATCGGCGTGTTGGCCACGTACGCCAGCGCACTGCCAGAAACCGCGCCACCGCGCAGACGCGGGTCCGTGCCGTTGAGCGTGTAGTAAAGCGTCGAGGAAGCGTTGGCGTTGGTCATGTAAAGGTTGAACCCTGCCGGCACGAGGCCGCCGTAACTGTTGAACGTCGGCGCGGTGACGGTGGGCCAGAGGTTGTCCGTGCGGAGTTGGCTCAACACGATCGCGCTGCGTTGGGGAAGAAAGCTGGTGAAGACGCTGCTCAAGGCGTTGATCCAGGTCGCACGCGTGTAGGGAGTAGTGACCTTGGCATCGCCCCAGCGAGCCGATTCGCCGACGATGGCACGGTTGATTTCGTTGCTGCGCGTCAAAAGGCTGGCACGCATGGCACCGAGGGTGAATACGCCCCCGTTGAAGAAATGGCGCTGGATGTGGTCCGCCGCGAGCATTCGAAACTCAGCGTTGTCGTACAGCTTCGACCAGATGTATTGCGGATTGCTTTTGGAAAGCGCGGTGGCCGCGGAGACGCCTCCCTGCGTGGGATCGCCGGCGGCGAACGGGCCGGTGCGGTCAATGTTGATGTCGCCCGGCAGCAGCGTGTGCTCCGCGTCGTGCGAGACGAACCTGAAGCCGCCGTTGGTGCCGGAGCGGTCGCGAAAGCCGTACCAGTTGTTCGGCGAATTGTTCCCGATAAAATTGGAGATGGGGGCGTCCTTGTTCCCGCCCCAGATGATGACCAGCATGTAGTCAATGAGATCGGGCACATTGAGCAGGTTTTCGAACGCGGAGTTGGGCGAGCCGTCCACGTTCAAGCCCTGCACTTTGAAATAGTTGGTGTCGTTGCCAAATCCGTTCGTGGCCGCCTGCCAGAGACGGGTCCAGGCGTCCATATTTCCGTCCGTGGCGTTGATGGTGTAAGGGCCGGCCTCGGTTTTAATCACGTCGTAATTCTCTTCCGCTCCGCCCACGTAGGACTCGGCGAAGGAGGCTTCGGGCCGTTCCTCCGTGTTGTAGAGGCCCCAGTAAATGCCGTTGATGTAAAGGTGGAAAAAGTTCCCGCGCGTGCCGTAGCGTCCCATCGTCAGTTGCGTGTCGCGCGAGAACACGTCGCGAAAGCACATCATCGAACTGTCGCCGCCGAAGCTCCACGAGTAGTTCTGCATCGTGCGGAGATCAAACTTGTCGAAGCTGCTCGCGCCGGTGGAGCCGAAGACCGGATAGTTGAGTTTCGACGCGCCGTATTCCTGCCGGAAGAAAACGCGGAAAGCGTGCTTGGGATTTTCCTGGCTGCGGCTGAAGCCGCCGCGAATGCGCAGGCCGCAGTTGATTTGGAACCCCTCCGTATCGTCGGGATACAGCAGTTCCAGCGAACACTGGCGCTCGTTCGCAATGCCATCCGCGCCGGGGTTGGAGTAGATATTCACCCAGTCCGCGATGTTCATCACGATGGAAAATGTGGGGATGGACTTGAGATCGTTTTTGATCGTCCCGGAGTAGAGCGGATCGTTCACCACCTGCGGGTCCATGCCGTAGTCGTAGTTTTGCCCGCCGCCGTTGGCCTTCTTCTGCGCTGGCCAGCCGGCACCGGGCGCGGTTTCGTCGGCCTGCGTGATCACATCGCTCAGGAAAAGGTAGGTCTGTGCGTCCACGTCCGACGCCAGCAGGCCGGTCTTGAACGCCGCCGCGCGCAGGATGGTCGTGCGGTTGATCGCGATGGGGCCGGTGTAAACAGTGCCGGTGCTCGCCGTTGGCGCGATGCCGTCCAGCGTGTAGCGGATGGTCACGCCGGGCGTGGCGCAGGTAATCGTGAGCGAGAAGTTCGTGTCGTAGAAGCCGCGCTTGTGGCTGAACTTGGTGTCCGCGACCACGCCGGTGATGGTGCTGACGGGGTTGTTCGAGCCGGGCGAAGGCGTTTGAAAGTAGCGCAACGCGTCAGTCGCGTCGTAGCCGTAGGAGATGTTGCCGCGCTGGTTTGGAAAGGGGTTGAACACCGACATCGCCTGGCGTGGTGACTCGTTGTTGTACAGCGCGAGAAATTCCCCTTCCGGGTTCAACTTGAAATTCGTGTGCAGTTTGCTGCCGGGCGTGGTGGGCTTGCGGTCCTTGGCAGAGCAGAACACGATCAGGTAGCCGCGGGAAGCAAGGCTCACCGCCGGGAAAACCCACTTCGCGTCATCGTTCTCATCGTCCGTCAAAGCCCAACCGGCGAGGCTCACGACGTTGGAACTGGCGTTGTAAAGCTCCACCCAATCCTGCGGCGCATTATCCTCGTCGCGCAGGCCGCTGACATTGCCGGCAACAAACTCGTTGATGCGCACATTGGGCAGCGGCGCATTGGGATCGAGCAGATAAGTCCAGTTGCCGCCGAGGAAGTTGTTCGACACCACCGCCAGATCCCGGATGCCGTGACTTTCACTCCACGCGACCTGCACCGTGCCGGTCGGCGGCTGCGGGAAGCGGAAGAGGTAATCGTTCGGCTGCTGCACCACCACGTTGGTCGCAGGCGCGCCGTTGATCCGCAGGTCGGCGGCGTCCACGCCCGTGACAGCTTCGCTGAACACCACTTGGATTTGCGTCAGGCTGCGGACAAGCGCATTGGTGAAGGGGATGACGTTCGCCATCGTGGGCGATGTGGTGTCCGCCAGATTGTATTGCCAGGTCGCGCCGGGCGCCGCCGCGTTGAAAGCGTTGGCCGGCACAGCATAATCCACAATGCCGTGGGCACCCGCCCAGTTCACGGTCACGGTCCCGTAGGCCGGCTGCGGAAAAGTAAACGTGTAAGTATCGTTTCCACCCGTCATCCCCGTGGCCGCGACGCCGTTGATGCGCAAGTCCGACGCATTCACGTTGAGCACCGGCTGGTTGAAGGCGACGGTGATTTGCGTGAGCGTGGCTCGATTGCCCGGTTGCGGGTTGATGTCCACCACGGCCGGCGCGACCGCGTCGGACGCCGTGTTTTGCAGCGCCAGGTCAATGCCCAGATCCGAGCTGGCCAGCGAGCCGTTGAACACCTGCACCGCCATCACGTTGGTGCCGACGACGAGGAAACTGGCCGGTGCCACGTTGGTCAAATCGTGCTCCAGCCAGACCGCCGGGTCGGGACTCGCGTTGGTCGAAGCAAACTGATTGTAGGTGAAGTTGCCGCTGTTCATGTTGTAGCGCTTGACCTCCACGCCGTTGATCCACGCGATGTAACCGTCGTCGCACCGCGCGCCCAGTCGCAGGCCGGCCACGTCCGCCACGTTCGTCAGCACGAACGTCCGCCGCATGAAGATGCAGGAGTAGCTGTTAATCATCCCCGTGATGTCCGTGCCGCCCGGCAGCACATCGCCATACCAGAACGGCGCCGGGGCATTCGTGAACGCCGTATCGGTGAACGTGACGGCCCGCCACGCGGCGGGGTCAGGCGAGGAGGCCTCCGCCGTTCCCGGCAGGAATCGCCACACCGCGTTGGTGGAAAAAATAAACGCGGCGGGCGCGGCGGGGATGAAGCCGCCAAGCAGCACGCCAACCAGACAACATACTTTGATCAATTTGTTCATGACACGACTGGAATAATTGCCCTTCCAGGACAGGCGGGACTCGGTGGCCTTGAGTGGCGCCACCATTTGTTCATCACAGCCAGGCAAGGTGAAAGCGCAGCAACATACCCACGTTCGGCCGAAAGTGAAATCGGAAAGCGCGGAAATCCCGGTATTTCAATTCCCCCTTGCCAGCGAATTTTGTCCGCCTTCATAATTGGACATGGAACCAACGCGAGAGCCGAACAATCTTGACGCAGAGTTTTATCAGCCAGCGGACGACTTTTTTCGCGCCCACCGCCACCTCGCGCTCACGTACGACGACGTCACCCTGGCCACGCTCTATTCGGACATCCTGCCGCGCGACACGCAGCTCGACACGCAACTTGCGCCGGGGCTGGACTTGAACATCCCCGTCATCTCGGCGGACATGGACACCGTGACGGAAGCGCGCATGGCCATCGCGATGGCGCTTAACGGCGCGCTGGGTTTCATCCACTACAACATGACGGAGCCGGAACAATTGTCCGAGGTCAGCCGCGTCAAGAACCACGTCCACGGCCTCATCCAGGATCCCATCCGGGTGCGGCCCGAACAGGTCATCGCCGACGTGCTGGCCATGATCGAGCAGCGGAAGTTTTCGTTCAGCACCTTTCCCGTGGTGGACGGCGCGGGCCGACTGGTGGGGTTGCTACCCGGTCACGTCGTCAAGGCGCGGCACGCCAGTCGCAAGGTCGCCGAGGCGCTTACCCCGCGCAGCCAGGTGCAGACGCTGAACAAAAAAGCGCTCGGCTCCGACCCCATCGCGCAGGCGGACAAGTTTTTCACCGACCATCCCGGCATCCACAAACTGCTGGTGGTGGATGATGAGGACCGCCTGCACGGTTTGTTCACGATGAGCGACGTGGAGCGCATCACGCAGGAGCGCAACGCCCAGTTCAAGCCGGCGCGCGACACCCGCTTCCGCCTCATCTGCGGCGCCGCCGTTTCCGCCACGCGCAATGCCTTCGGCGATCTCGACCGCACCCGCATCCTCGCGCACATCGAGGGATTGGTGGAGCGCGGCGTGGACGCCGTGGCTGTCTCGACGGCGCATGGGTTCAGCAAAGGCGTGGGCGAAACCGTGCGGATGATCCGCGACGCGCATCCGCACTTGCCCATCATCGCCGGGAACGTCACCAGCGCGGGCGGCGTGGAATACCTGGCCGACTGCGGTGCCAACGCGATCAAGGTCGGCCAGGGGCCTGGCTCGATCTGCACCACCCGCGTCGTTGCTGGCGTCGGCGTGCCCCAACTCACCGCGCTCTACATCTGCTCGCGCGCAGCACAGAAGAAGGGCGTCACCGTCATCGCCGACGGCGGCATCACCAAGTCCGGCGACATCGTGAAGGCGCTGACACTGGTTCATGCGGTGATTTGCGGCGGGATGTTCGCCGGCTGCCCGGAAGCGCCGGGACAAATCATGGAAATCGGCGGCAAACTCTACAAACAGTATCGTGGCATGGGCAGTCTGGCGGCGATGAAGGCCGGTTCCGCCGCGCGCTACGGCCACACCAGCAACGCGACGCAAAAGGTCGCGCCCGAAGGCGTGGAGGCGCTCAAGGAAGTTTCCAACTCGGTGGACCGCGTGCTCACGCAACTGATCGGCGGCATCCAGTCGGGCATGGGTTACCTGGGCGCGACGAACCTCGCGCAACTGCGGCACAAGGCGCGTTACATCCGCGTCAGCGCCGCCGGCGTCAAGGAAGCCGCCCCGCATGATGTCGTCGAGGTGAAGACGGAGAGTTGAACTCTTACAAGTGGGGGGCGGCTCTTGCGAAGAAACCTTCGGATCAATAAACGCCCGCTTCAAGCAATCCGAACCACCAACGCCGTCGTGTTGTCGCGGCCGGACTGGGCGAGCGAAGCCTCCACCAGACACTGCGCTGGACTTGCTCCGCTGGACGCGGGCGGCGCTGACCGCAGCAAGTCGAGCAGATGATGGTCGTAAAGGCCGTCCGTCAAACCATCCGTGCACAGGAGAAAGATGTCGCCGCTTTCATACGCCACCGCACCGACCTGCGGGTCCACGAATTGATTGCCGCCCCCGAGGGCCTTTTGCAGCACGTTGCGTCCGGGATGCGTGCGAGCCTCGCGCTCGTTGAGCTTGCCGTTGCGCAAGAGCCAGCCCACGTGCGTGTCGTCGTGGCTAAGTTGCTTGATGCCGCCGGCTCGCGCGGGCAGATAGTATATCCGGCTGTCGCCAATGTGGCCGAAATACATCCAACCCGGCGTGAACCAGCACAGGCTCAAGGTGGTTTCCATCCCCCGGCATTCCTCGTAGGAGCCGCCAAGATAAACCAGCGCGCGATGGATCTGATCGAACAATTCTTCCAGCACATCGCCGAAGCCCGTCGCCATGCCGGACGCCGATTGCTGATAAGACCGCGGCAGCAGGCGGGTGATCTTGTCCACGGCGGTGCTGCTCGCGTATTCGCCGGCCAGCGCGCCGCCCATGCCGTCGCTGACGGCGAAGGCGTAGTCATGCTGCTGCGTGGAAGCTTCGCCAAACTTGCCCAGGCGTCGCACTTCCCGCGCGTCGAACTGGAGGCCAAGGAAGGAATCCTCGTTGTTCTTGCGCACCTTGCCCACGTCGGTGCAGCCGTGCCATTGCAAGAGAGCCGGGGTTGCGCGCGATGAACTCATGAGGTCGTCGCTTCGGTTTCAGGGAGAATCGTGGCGAACTCGAAGTCAATGACGCAGAAGCGCCCATCCGCCTGACGGTAAGTCACGTTGCGCATGTCCGGATCGTCGTGGCGCACGCCGTATTGCTCCAACTCCGCGAATAACTCCCTCGCCCGCTCCGCGTCCAGATGCTCCACGCGCGTGCCGCAGTTGGTGGTGATGATGCGGACCTGCGCGGCATCAGCCTCGATCAAGCGCGGCACGAAGCGGCAGCCCTTCGCCTCCAGATGGCGCAGCACGCGGACCTCGTTCTCGAAACGCGCCTGCGCGTTGGGTCCGTGATAGGCCTTGATGACCCGGCCATCGAAGGTCAGGTTCACCGTCGCCCGGAGCGTATCTTTGACTTTGAGCATGAGAGAAATCGCCGGCTCGTCCGCCGCGCGCAGCATGGCGGATCGATGTCCCTTTGAAAACTGAATGTTGTGGACGAGAAGGGGGCGCCTCCGCCTTTGCGGGGAATCCAGCCCCATCGTTCCGGCGGCGTGAAGCAGATTGGCTCAAAAATGCAGCGGCGAATCACTTTTGCCCAAGCTGGTCAAAAGGGAACAGTCATTCACCCCCGTACTTGGTTGATGCGAACCCGAAGTGCCATTCATAAAAGCCCCTGCCAGAGCCGCTGTCCTGCACTTTTCATGCAGTCACTCCGAAAAATCCTTGCGGCATGGCACCTGCGTTGCTAGAAGGACTCGCCAGCGCAAATGTCAATTGCCCTGGCGACGACCGAACGTAACCATCTGAACTCACACTAAACAAACACATGGCGAAATATAAACTGGAATACATCTGGCTCGACGGCTACGAGCCCGTGCCCAACCTCCGCGGCAAAACTCAGATCAAAGAATTCGCGAGCTTCCCCAAACTCGAAGAACTCCCGATGTGGGGCTTCGACGGCAGCTCGACCCGGCAGGCCGAGGGCAAGACCTCTGATTGCATGCTCAAACCCGTGGCCGTCTATCCCGACAGCACCAAGAAGAACGGCGTGCTCGTCATGTGCGAAGTCATGATGCCCGACGGCAAGACGCCGCATCCGAGCAATTCCCGCGCAACCATCCTCGATGACCCCGGCGCGTGGTTCGGCTTCGAGCAGGAATATTTCCTCTACAAGGACGGCGTGCCCCTGGGCTTCCCCACCGGCGGCGGCTTCCCCCCACCGCAGGGCGAATACTACACCGGCGTCGGCTACAAGAACGTCGGCTGCATCGCCCGCGAAATCGTGGACGCCCACCTCGACCTCTGCCTCGACGCCGGCATCAACCACGAAGGCATCAACGCCGAAGTGGCCAAGGGCCAGTGGGAATTCCAGGTCTTCGGCAAAGGCTCCAAGAACGCCGCCGACCAGGTCTGGATGACCCGCTACCTCCTCGTGCGCCTCTGCGAGAAATACGGCGTGGACGTGAACTTCCACTGCAAACCCCTCGGCAAGGACGTGGACTGGAACGGCTCCGGCATGCACTCGAACTTCTCCACCACGCACCTGCGCGACGTCGGCGGCAAGGAATACTTCGAGAAGCTCATGGCCGCCTTCGACAAATACAAGAACGAGCACATCGCCGTCTATGGCCCGGACAATCACCTGCGCCTGACCGGCCTGCATGAGACCCAGTCCATTGACAAGTTCAACTACGGCGTGGCCAACCGCGGCGCCTCCATCCGCGTGCCCCACAGCTTCGTGAACAACAACTACAAGGGCTACCTCGAAGATCGCCGCCCGAATTCGCAGGGCGACCCGTACAAGATCGCCAGCCGCATCCTGCAAACCATCGCGACCGTGCCGCTCAAGTAAGCGCGCCGGACAGAATTGGCAACCGCACCGCCCGCCGTGAGCCATCACGGCGGGCGTTGTCGCTTTCCCCCCTCGAACGGGGATTGGGTGAAGCGAGCGACTGCTGGCTCCAGCGCATGGTTGAACGGAGCCACCGAGCGGGTTCAACCTTGGATGGAAAGGACGCTCCGCGCGATTACACCCTCAGACAGCCCTACAACCCGGAAGTCTACGCGGCGGCGGAGGGAAAAAATGAAACGCCGGAAGCTGGCCCGACTGCAAACGCTGGCCACGCCCCTGAACTGCCGCCTCGTTCCAAACCAATGACTTGCATGTCTAGTTTCTCAGGAGGCGTTGCGGTCATTGCGAATTTGCGGAGGCGACGAGGAAAAGAACCCTTCAAACGCTTTCAGGTGTGTTCTTGCGAAAACCTCATTTTGGCAAGTTTGTTGACGAGAGCCGCGCGTAGATAAACCGGCACCTCTGCCGGTCCAAGCTGGCTCCAAACCTTATATTTCTTGTTGCGCAGATAGGAGGACTCGGCGATCCCACCATCCTCGATTTTGAACACACCGATGATTTCTTCTTTCGGAAGGTCTTCCGAGGGTACAGACTGGTCGTCGTGAAACCGGCCATCGAAGATGTAGAAAGTTCCGGTCCTTTGCCCTTTAACATGAGCGATAACATCGGGAAGTTGGGGCACGATCTCAGCAACGGAGTAATGGAGGAATTCCAAATATGCGAGATTTGTCAGGAAAATATTCGGCTTCCGTTGTTTGTCCCTCCGCACAAAGACGCCGAGATAAGCGGCAGGGGGAACTATGGGTAGGCTCTTCTTTTCCTCTTCTCTAAGCCACGTAATGAAATCCACTCCACCGGCCATCTCTTCCGGAGGAAGCGCACTCAAGAAGGTCGTAGCGCGGCCCTTCACTTTAATGGCTGTTATGCCTTCTTCGAGATGGGGCTGTGCGACAGGGATCTGCGGAATGCGAAAGCCGCTGCCGATGACCGGCTCGGAGGCAGGTTTGGCGCCCACCTTGTCGCGCTTGAGCAAGCCGCGAAGTTTGTCGAAAATCATCAGCATTGTTTTTCGCCTAACATTATGATTGAGCGACAAGATTGTCGTTCATCAAGTTCATGGGCGGCGACGTTAAATCTTGGTTTCGAGCTTGTCCAGCGGGGTTCTTGTGAAATCTTCCAGCGTATTATTGAAACGGGAAAAACCGCGTTCGCTCCCGGCCAGCGCGGAGCGTGTGGAGTGCGGAGACTTGTCTCCGCTGTTCCGGCGGCGTGGCGTGGGACGGGCGCGGGCCTCGTCGGGGGTGCGGCGCGTCCTGCCAAAAGCGCCGACGAGTCGGCGCACTCCATACGCTCCGCGCGGTTTGGCTGCGGCAGATGGTGACACGCGTCAGGCCGCGCGGAGCGTTTGGGGGTGCGGTGGTTGGTCTTTGCCGTTCCACCGGCGCGCACGCGGTTCCAATCCTCGCATCGCAGCCGTTCACCCGCCTGCGGCCCTCGTCCGTCCGGGGGGAGCAGTGCTCCGCCCACGCACCGGAGGCTCGCGCCCGCTTACTGATGCCAGTATCCCGGTGTTTGATCCCGATTTCCCAGCTCCGCAGGACACTTTCCCTGCTTTTGTGGACACTTTCCCGGCTATGGCAGGCGTCCGCCCTGCAAGTGCGCGCGTACGCCCTGGTAAAATGCCCTCGTGTGGGAGGATTTTCACGCATCGGAGGCCGGTGGACGGGTGCAACGACGGGATGGAGGCGGCGAAAGCCGGGATTTTGTCATCAAACACTGGGAAAGTGTCCTGC
>JANNEF010000075.1:0-11978 GCA_031378375.1 Verrucomicrobiota bacterium
GGGGGGGGAAGACAAAACCCCGCTCCCCGGCACAACAGCAACATCATCATTCTACCGCGCTTCTCCGGGGGGGGAAGACAAAACGGCAGCGGATCGGCGAGTTGCGCCGCTGACATTCTACCGCGCTTCTCCGGGGGGGGAAGACAAAACGAAGGCTGAGATCGGCGGATGGGGAGCCATATTCTACCGCGCTTCTCCGGGGGGGGGGGAAGACAAATGGTATGAAAAACTTGCCGAACGGGGCAGGTTCTTTGATCGGCAATATTTGTTCGTCACCAGTTGGCTGCCATTCGTCGGCGTGATAGACCATCAACTTCTTCGCCGTCCGCCATGGCGTGGGTTGGTGCCGGTTTGCTGGCATTTAACGCCAAAACCCGCAGGGCCATAATTATTGGCGGCAACGTTTCCCCAGGACGAAATCCCTGGGGTCATCGCTGGCATTGGTTTTGCTGACAGTTAACCGTTGCTCCCGCGATGGGGAGCGCCCCCGGTATGTGCCGGGTTCGGATTAAACTACACTGCGGCGACGCGCCGCAGAACCGCAATACAGCTATGAGAAAGACAATCGGTTGGATGGATTCGTCGGAGAATGACATGCTCGATCAGTTCGATCAGTTCACGCTCAAACTGCCAGGCTACGGCCTCAAGTATGGTTTGTCGGTCCCGCAAACGACCGCGCTGCGCAATGATTATTTGTGGCTGCGCCACGCGTGCGTGTGCACGTCGCAGTTCGAGCAGGAGTTGAGCACGCGCGTGCAGTGGCGCAATGATTTGAAGAACGGGGTGGAAGTCGCCCCCGCCGCGCAGGTGCCGGGCGTCGGCTCGGAGTTTGTGGCCCCCAACGTGCCGCCGGTGCTCAATGGCGTGGTGCCTCGCTGGCGCGCGCTGGCTGCATTTATCAAGACGCATCCCAATTACGAAAAGGCGGACGGCCTGGATCTGGGCATCGAAGCGGTGGGGCAGCCCTCGCAAAACATGAAGCCCACGGCGAAGTTGCGCGTGGATAACGGGCATGAGGTGCGGTTGCGCGTGTTCAAGGACGGACATGACTCGACCATCGTGTGGTGCCGGCGCGGCGCGGAGGTGATCCCGGTGAAGCTGGGGGTGTATCGCCGCGCCACGATCCTGGATGATCGTCCGAATCTGGTGGCGGGCCAGCCGGAGCAGCGGGATTACACGTTGCAATACATGGACAATGACGCGCCGGTGGGCGAGTTGTCGGACGTGTTGCGCGTGGTGACGCCGGGGTTGCTGGCGGCGTAGCCGGCGCGGCTTGGAATTTGCCGGGTCATTCATGGGCGCGGGGCGCGGGTGCGCTCCGCGTCTTTTTGTTGGTGGCGGCGGGCGTGGTTTGCAGGGAGTGTGCCAGACAGTGCGGCACATTTTCCTTGCGGCTCTGTTCGCGCCGCCGGATAACGGGCGCGCTTAATTATGAAAACCTTGATCAACCATCTTCGTTGCGCCGCTTTCGCCGCGCTGGCTTTCACCTTCACACCCGTTCACGCGGCGCCGGCTGGCAATCCGTTCCTCGGCAACTGGGCGCTCACCATTCCCGGCGGCGGCGCGGGCTGGCTGGGCATTCGTGACCAGGGCGGCCAGCTCGAAGGGAGCATCCTCTGGGGCGGCGGCAGCGTCGTGCCCGTGAGCGCCGTGGCCATGTACGGCGACACGCTCCTCGTGACGCGGGTTCACGAATCCAAACGCAAGGACGCCGACGGCAAGAGTGTGACGGTGCGCGAAACCGAAACGATCCGAGCCGCGCGCAACGGCGACCAGTTGACACTCACCACCGCGCGCGACAAGGGCGATGGCAAGGTTTCCGTGCCGGTCAAGTTCACCGGCAAACGCATTCCGCCCGTGCCGTCCGCGCCGGACCTGGCCAAGGTGAAGTTCGGCGCGCCGGTGCAAGTGTTCAACGGGAAGAATCTCGATGGGTGGAAGTTGACGGACGCGAAGCAAGTCAGCGGTTGGAGCGTGCAGGATGGACTGCTGATCAACCGGCCCGTCCAGCCTGCGGGCAAGCCGCATGTCGCCTACGGCAATCTGCGCACGGAGCGCGAGTTCGAGGATTTCAACCTCACGCTGGAGGCGCGCGTGACCAAGGGCGGCAACAGCGGCATTTATCTGCGCGGCATTTATGAGGTGCAGGTCGCCGATACATTCGGCAAGAAGCTCGACCCGCACAACATGGGCGGCATCTACAGCCGCATCACGCCGAGCGTCGCCGCCGAGAAGCCCGCCGGCGAATGGCAGTCCTTCGACATCACGCTGGTGGATCGGCACGTCACGGTGATTCTCAACGGGAAGAAGATCATTGATAACGCTCCGGTGCTCGGCTGCACCGGCGGCGCGTTGTGGTCGGATGAATTCCGCCCCGGCCCCATCTACCTCCAGGGCGATCACACGGGCGTGGATTACCGGAACATGGTGTTGCGGCCCGTGGTCAAGTAGGCGTCAGGCCGGGACGCCGGGCCGGTCGGCGGCGCTCCAATCAAACGGCAGGTGCAACTGGTCCGCTTCGCTGAGGGCTTGCGCGTCGAAGCCGCGTTCGCGCAATGCCTGCGCGAAGTCCGCCGCGAAGCCGTGCAGTGTGTAAACTTTCTTCGGGCGAACCTGCTGCACCAACTCGATCAATTCCGGGAAATCCGCGTGGTCGCTCAGCGGAAACGCCGCGTCCGCCTGATAGCGGAACCGGCAACTGGCTTCCACCGCCCAACCCGTCACCACCGCGGTGCGCGTCGGGCCAAGCTCGCCGAACTTCCCTGAACGCGCGGCTTGCGGCGGACAGATCAGGACTTTGCCGCGCGTGTTGGTTTCATTGGCGCGCCCGTAAGCGGGGAAGCGCACGCCGAACTGTTCGTAGATTTGGGTGAGTTGCCACGCGCTTTCGTGCAGCACCACCGGCAGGCTGGCTTCCGCGAGGCCCCGGAGCAGTTCCTGGCTTTTGCCGAGCGAGTAACCGAGCAGCACCGGCGTTGCGCCGTCGGCGACCGTGTCATGGCAGAAGCGAATGACCTCGCGCCAGACCGTGTCCGGTGGCGGGAACACGTAGCGCGGCTGGCCGAAGGTCGTTTCCATGATGAGCACGTCGGCGCGGCGCGGCGTGCAGAGTTCGGCGGTCAGGCCGGGACGCAGCTTGAAGTCCCCCGTGTAGAGCAGCGACTCTCCACCCGCCTCGATGAATGCCATGGCGCTGCCGAGAATGTGGCCGGCGGGAAGGAGGGTGATTTGAAAGGGAACGTCGCCGCCGTCGAAGGCGCGCGGTTCGCCAAAGGCCAGGATGTTTTCCACGCGCCGCCCGCGCTGCCGCGCCTGCATCAGCCGGGCGGTGGCCGCGCTCAAGATTACTTCGCGATGCGCGCCCAGATGATCGCTGTGCGCATGGCTGACGAAAACCTTTTCCGCCCCGGTCTGCCGGGTGTGGGCGTCGAGCCACAAGCCCAGGCGCGGCAGAAAGACGCCGCCGCGGTGGAATTGAAGGGTCAACGCTGACATGTCCGCCAGCGCCTATTCCTCGACGCCGAGATGTTTGAGATCCGCCACGTCTTGTGGGCGGCCGGACGCGCGCTTGTTTTGCAGCAGCAGTTCCCTGCTCAGGAGAAACACCGGCATGCCGTCGAACTCCGTGTTCACCTTGGTTTCCCAGGCGTCGGCGAAGTCCACGCCGTCAATCGAGGTCAGCAAGTCAATGCGATGCGGCGGCCGTCCGAGTTGAATCACCGTTGCTGGAGTCAGGAAGTCCCCGGCAGTGATGCCGAGGCCGGAGAAGCCAAACGCATGGATCGCTTGCTCCAGGCGGGAGGCGTTGGCGGGGGAGCATTCGACGAAGAAATCAATGTCGCCCGTGAACCGGGGATGCCCATGGTAGGCGACCGCGTGACCGCCGACGATGATGTAGTTAACTTTCCCGGAGTTTAACAGTGCGATAAACTCTCTCAAGTCTGGGTGCAGCTTCATCGGGTTGTCCTTGGGCCAGCAGTTCAAAGAAAATCTCCATCCGTTGCCCGGCGGTGAGGGACAGGTAATACGCCCGGTCCGCCCGCTGGCTCTCGGCAAAGGATTGGAACTTTTGAACCACAATTTCCACCCGGCAATGGTAACAGACCGCTTCGATTGCAGCCACGCTTTTTGCCACTTGGCGGAGCACAGGATTCTGGATTCAATCACGCCCCGATGAACCATGCCCGCTCGCAACCGACCGGCTCAAATGCCATCCCATGACAACTCACCACCTGGCCTGCGACTTGGGCGCCGAAAGCGGACGGCTGATGCTGGGCACGCTCGCGGACGGGCGGCTGGCGTTGGAGGAAATCCATCGCTTTCCCAACACGCCGTCCTCATCCGTCGGCGGGCTGCATTGGAATCTCCCGCAACTGTTCGCCGAGTTGCAGACCGGTTTGAAGAAAGCCGCCGCGGGCAAGCTGCCCTTGGCCAGCGTCAGCACGGACGCGTGGGGCGTGGACTATGCGCTGTTCGAGGCGGACGGATCGCTGATGTCGCCGACGTTTCACTACCGCGATGCGCGGACGGCGCGCGGCGTCGCCCGAGTGAAGGGCAGGGTGGATGGGGAAACCATCTTCACCGACACCGGGATTCAGTTCATGCCGCTCAATACCATTTACCAACTGGCTGCCGAGGCGCCCGAACGCTTGAACCGCGCGCACCAGATGCTGATGATTGGCGACGCTTTCAATTTTCTTCTGGGCGGCGCGGCGCGCGTGGAGGAGTCCAACGCCAGCACCACACAACTCTACAACCCGCGCACCCGGTCGTGGTCCAGGCCGCTGCTCGATGCGCTCGACCTGCCGGCACGATTGTTCCCGCCGGTTGTCGCGTCCGGCACCAGGCTGGGTACGCTTGCGCCGGAGTTGTCGCGCGCGACCGGATTGCCCGCGCTGGAAATCATCGCCACGTGTTCGCATGACACGGGCGCGGCGGTCGCCGCCGTGCCGGCGGGCGGCGGCAACTGGGCCTACGTCAGTTCCGGCACCTGGTCGTTGATGGGCGTGGAGTTGGCGTCGCCCATCATCACGGATGCCTGCCGTGAATTGAACTTCACGAACGAGATCGGCTACGGCGGCTCGGTGCGGTTGCTGAAGAACCTTGTCGGGCTATGGATCGTGCAGGAGTGCCGCCGTGAATGGGCGCGCGCGGGGCGGGAGATGGATTACGCGGCGCTCACGGAACTGGCTGCTGCCGCGCCGCCGTTTGCGTCGCTCATCAATCCGGCGGACCCGCGCTTCGTCAGTCCTGGCGACATGCCGGGGAAGATTGCGGCGTTTTGCCGCGAGTCGGGCCAGGCCGGGCCGGTGAATCCGGGGGCGACGATCCGTTGCGTGTTGGAAAGTCTCGCGCTGCTCTATCGCCGGACGCTCCGGCAGATCGAATCGCTCATCGGGAAGAAAATCGAACGGCTGCACATCGTCGGCGGCGGCAGCAAGAACGCGCTGCTCAATCAATTCACGGCGAATGCGCTCCAGATTCCCGTGCTCGCCGGGCCGGTGGAAGCGACGGCGGCGGGGAACGTCCTGATCCAGGCGCTCACGCTCGGCCAGCTCCCATCGCTGGCCGCCGCCCGGCAGGTGGTGGGCGAGTCACTGGGAACGAGCAGGGTCGAGCCGCGTGAGCCGGCGGCGTGGGAAGCGGCGGCGGCGCGATTCGAGCAGTTGCCTCAACTGTGAGGCTGGAGAATTTTCTGCGCCGCCGCCCGGACGGCGTCCGCCAGTTCCGGCGGTTGCAACACCACCGCGCTGCCGCCCCAGCCGAGAATCCAGCGCTGGATTTCGCCGAGGCTGGAGAGCTTCAGCCGCAGTTCCACGCCGCCGTCCTTGAGTTCGCGCAGCGCCTGCGACGGATGCCATTTCTTCTCGCGGATATAGCCGGCGGCGTAGGCGTCGAACCGGATGGCGACCTGGAATTCGCCCTGCCCGGAGTGGACGCCGAAACTGTCGCGGAGGATTTTCTCGACGGAAAAGTTTTGCGGGCGGGTGAAGGTCTTGCCCGTGCGCTCGACGGTCTGGATGCGCGCCGGGACGAAGGTGCGGATGTCCTTGCGCAGATGGTCGAAGGCGAACAGGAACCATTCGCCGTTGATGTTGGCCAGGTGATACGGGTCCACGATGCGCGGCTCGATTTGTTTGCCGCCGGGTTTGCGGTAGGCGAGTTGTAGCTGGCGGTGTTGCGCGGTGGCCTTGGCGAGCGCGTCGAAGATTTCCAGGTTGACCACCGGCTCGGCGCGGGTGTGGAAGGAGATGGTCTGCTCCCAGTCCGAGAGGTTCAACGAGACGGTGTCGGGCAGCGAGTCGGCCATTTTCTTGAAGGCGCTCAGGAGCGGCTTCTCGAAGTTCGTGCCGCGATATTGTTGCAAGGCCTTTTCCGCGACGAGCAGCGCGAATAGTTCGCCCTCGGTGATTTGCAGGGTGGGGAAGGAGCTGACTTCCTGCGTGTAATGGTAGCCGTAGCGGCGCCCGTCGTATTCGAGCGGCAGCTCCAGTCGGTCGCGCATGAACTCGAGGTCGCGGTGGATGCTCTTGGTGCTGACTTCCAGTTCGGCGGCGAGCCGGGTCGCGTTGGGGTAGCCGCCCGATTGAATCGCCTGGTGGATGCGCAACATGCGCTCCAAGGGCGGGCGGGAATGGGGAAAATCCTTGAGCGGCTTCGGCATGGCCTTATTCGTAATGGGTCCACAGGCGGATGACCTTCACAACCTTTTCATTCTTGAACACCTGATAGACAAGGCGGTGCTGGATGTTTATCCGCCGGGAGCAGGCACCGGCGAGATCGCCCACGAGCTTTTCGTACGGGGGCGGGTTTTGAAACGGATTGGCGGCGAGAATATTCAGCAGCTTCTCGGCCTTGGATTGCAGACCCGCTGCGGCAAGCTTCACGCCATCCTTCTGGGCTTGCCGGGTGAAGACTATTTGCCAGGAGGCGGCTGCAGTTTTGGTTTGCATGGACCGGCGCTAGACGTTGTTTTGCGTCTAACCAGCCAATGGCTTACTGCCATTTGATGGACTTGGAGCACTTGGAAACCGGCGTTCTCAATCCTTCGCGGATGGACTCGCGCATTCCCGGAATGGAAAGCAGATGGAGCGTCTCTTGAATGGCCCGCCAGTCCTCTTCCGCGACCAAAACAGCATTGCCCTTGCGTCCGTTGATCTGAACCGGCTCATGCGATTCGCTCGTCTGCTCCAGAAGTTTCTGGAGGTTGGAACTGGCTTCGGTTGCCGTGAGCGTCGTCATGACAGCGCGAATTTTTTACGATCCCTTGTCCAGCTTGGCCAGCAACTCGTCGTTCTTCGGGTGCTTCTTGAGCGCGCTGATGAGCGTCTCCATCGCTTCCACCGGATTCAAGTCCACCATCATGCGGCGGAGCTTGCGGACGGCTTCGATCTGGTTTTTGGGGAAAAGCTTCTCCTCTTTGCGGGTGCCGCTCTTGGGGATGTCAATGGCGGGGAAGAGCCGGCGGTCGGACAGCTTGCGGTCGAGGATCAACTCCATGTTGCCTGTGCCTTTGAACTCCTGGAAAATCAACTCATCCATGCGGGAGCCGGTGTCCACGAGCGCCGTCGCCAGGATGGTGAGCGAACCGCCGTTTTCGATCTTGCGGGCGGACGCGAACATTTTGCGCGGGATTTCCAGCGCGCGGGCGTCCACACCGCCGGTCATCGTGCGGCCGCTGCCGCCATGCACGCTGTTGTAGGCGCGGGCGACGCGGGTGAGGGAGTCAAGGAGGACGAAGACATCCTTGCCGGCTTCGACCATGCGGCGGCAGCGCTCGATCATGAAGCGGGAGAGGCGCACATGGGTCTCGATGTCCTGATCGTTCGAGGACGCCACGACCTCGGCCTTCACCGAGCGCTGGAAGTCGGTTACTTCCTCGGGGCGCTCGTCAATGAGCAGCACGAGGACGTACACTTCAGGATGGTTGGTGGTGATGGAGTTGGCGATCTGCTTGAGGATGGTGGTTTTCCCGGTGCGGGGTGGGGCGACGATGATGCCGCGCGTGCCTTTGCCCAGGGGGGTGACGAGATCGATGATGCGCGTCTCCAGTTGGTCGGGCGTGGTTTCTAGTTGGAATTTCTCAATCGGGTCAATGGTCGTCAGGTTCTCGAAGCGCACCGCCTTGGTGTATTCGTCGAACTGCATGTCGTTGACCTTGTCCACGGTCTTGAGTTGCGGGCTGCTGCCGCGATGGGGCGGCTGGAGCGAGCCGGTGACCTGGGAGCCTTCGCGCAGGAAATTGCGTTTGATGGTGTCCGGCGTGACGAAAATGTCCGTCGGTTTGGGATGGAAGTGGTTGTCCGGGGAGCGGAGAAAGCCGAATCCCTTTTCGGCGATTTCGAGATAGCCGGTACCGTATTCCGATGTGGCGCTGGGCGCGTTGCTCATACTTGTTTTGTAGTGACGATGAAGGGCTTCTTTCTGGGAACACCCTAATGAACTGCTAGTGAAGTCAGAACTTTTTGGAAAACCGCCGCGCTGAACTCTAACGGCGCAACCGGCCAAACCTTCAACGGGGTTGAAGATAGGGGCAAATCATGCGGTAGTGCAACAACTAATTTTTCGTCGCCATCCAACTGGCCGTCACCGTGCGCATTTTCTATTTGCATCGTTCCGACCGGAAACCAAAACTGCCGGCCATCAGGCAACCGATCAACCGGACTGCCCGTTGATATCAAATGTCAGCCAAATCAAAACATCCGCCTGCCGAAGGGCTGCTCTCTGCGGGAGTTCTTTTCGCCATCCGCGCGCTCATCCTCGTCGCCATCGCCGTGGATGGTTATCTCCTGTGGGCATCGTTGAGCGGCGGTTCGGTGGCGGGCTGCGGGCCGGAGTCGGGCTGCGACAAGGTGTTGCACAGCCGCTGGGCCTACTGGCTGGGCCTGCCGGTGAGTGTGCCGGCGTTGCTCGTGTACGTGGCGATCTTCGGAGTCACGTTCCGGCTGGGACGTCACACGCCGGTCGCACACCAGCGCCAGGCGTGGCGCGTGCTCGTGCCCGCCGCCATACTCGTGATCGGCGCGGGCGTTTGGTTTGTGTTGCTGCAAATTTTCGCCATCAAAGCCCTCTGCCCGTTCTGCATGACGGCGCATACCGCAGGGATGGGGGCGGCGCTGTTCATCCTGTTCCACGCGCCGCTGCGCCAGGCGCCGGAGATCGCGTGGCAGGTGGAAAAGTTCATCTTTCTGACGCCCGCCGTGGCGAAGAAGCTGTGCTTCGCGGCGCTCGGCGGTCTGGCGTTGCTTGTCGCCGGGCAGACGCTGCACCAGAAGAAAGCCTTTGAAGTGACCTCGATGCCCGGCGGCTTGCTCTCCACCACCGTCTCCAACGCGCCGGTGAAAGCCGCCGTTCCCGCCGCGAGCAATGCCAGCGCGATCCCGGTCGCGGTCGCTGCGAACCCCCCGCCGTCTCCGCCCGCGCCCTCCGGACGGCGGCTGCAACTCCACGGTGGCGCTTTCGAATTCGACCTTGCCGAGGTGCCGGTCATCGGGCCACGCGACGCCCCGTTCGTGATGCTCAGTCTCTTTGACTACAGTTGCAGCCACTGCCGCACGATGCACGGGCATCTGATGGAAGCGCACCGCGCAGTTTCCAACCAGCTCGCGATCGTGAGCCTGCCCATGCCGCTGGACCCCGCCTGCAATTACACCGTGCGCAACACTCCGCCCGATCACACCAACGCCTGCGCCTACTCCCGCATCGGCCTGGCAGTCTGGCGCGCGGGTGGCCGCAAACAGGAGCAGTTCGACGATTGGATCTTCGCGCCGCCCAAGCCTCCGCCCCTCGCTGAGGTGAGGCAGTTCGCCGAGACGCTGGTGGGCAAGAGCGCCCTCGCCGCCGCGTTGAACGATCCGTGGGTTGAGCGACAACTCCGGCAGACCGTCAACATCTACGCGACCAACCTGTTTCACCTGGGCCGGGGCAACATGCCGCAATTGATCATCGGGACCAACATCGTCATGGGCAATTTGCGCGGCCCGCAGGATTTGTTTCCGCTGCTGGCGGCAAATCTTGGTCTCCAGGTCAACCCGCCCGGCGTCGCGCCCAACCGTCCGTCCGCGAGTCCGGTCGCGCGGTGAAATCTTGCGCACCCTTGCGCGTCCCTCCAACCGTCGTGCCCGACAAACCCGCCGCCCGGCTCGCCCTCCTCGCGCTCTTTGGCGGCGCGACGGGCATTGGCTTCGCGCCGGTGCTCGTGCGCCTGAGCGAAGTCGGCCCCAGCGCGACGGCGTTTCACCGGATGCTCTTCGCGCTGCCCTTCGTGTGGGCCTGGATGCGCGGCGAGCAGCGGCGTGCGCCCGCGCAACGCCGGCCCGCCGGACGGCGCGACTTCCTGCTCCTCGCGGCGACGGGACTCCTGTTCACCGCCGATCTGTCCATCTGGCATTGGTCGCTGCAATTCACCACCGTCGCCAACTCGACCTTGCTCACGAACTTCTGCCCCGTCTTCGTCGCGCTCGGTGCCTGGCTGCTGTGGGCGGAAACGATTACCGGCGTCATCGTCGTGGGCATGGCGCTGGCGCTGGTCGGCGCGGCGGTGCTCGTCAACGTCAGCTTTCAGGTCAACGCCGGTCATCTGCTGGGCGACGGACTGGCGCTGGTGGCGGCGCTGTTCTACGCCGGCTACCTGCTCGCCGTGAAACATCTGCGGCGCTCCTTCTCCGCGGCGACGCTCCTGGCGTGGTCGGGATTGGTGTCGTGCCCCGCGTTCCTGCTGGTCGCGGTGCTGTCGGGGGAAAAACTGCTGCCGGACTCGTCCGGCGGCTGGACGGTGTTGATCGCCCTGGCGCTGGTCAGCCACGTCGGTGGGCAAACGCTCATCGCCTACGGCCTGGGCCATTTGTCGGCGGCGTTTTCCTCCGTGAGTTTGCTCTGGCAGCCGGTCGTCGCCGCGATGATTGCGTGGGTGGTGTTGCAGGAACCGCTCAGCGCGGTGCAAGTCGCGGGTGGCGTCGTGGTGCTGGCCGGCATCGCCATCGCCAGTGGCAGTTTGAACGGACTGTGGCGACCGGCGGACCGCACGTAGTCGCCCGCCTGCTATCCGCGCAAAATCTGCTTCAACGCCCCCAACACCGTTTCCACATTCGCGGCGCTCGACGTTTCGCCCATCAAGCCGATCCGCCAGATCTTCCCCTTCATCGGGCCAAGCCCCGCGCCGATCTCGATGTTGAACTCCGTCAGCAACCGCTTGCGCACCGCCGCTTCGTCCACGCCGCCCGGCACCGTCACCGCGTTTAACTGCCAGAGCTGATGCCCCGGCTGCGACGCGATGGACAGCCCCAGCGCCTCCAACCCCGCCACCAGCGCCCGGTGATTCTGCTCGTGCCGACGCCAGCGGTTCTCCAACCCCTCCACCAGCGCCAGCCGCAAGGCCTCGTGCAGCGCGTAATTCATCGAGATGGGCGCGGTGTGATGATACACCCGCTCCTGGCCCCAGTAACTGGCCAGCAGGTTCACGTCGAGATACCAGCTCTGCACCTTCCGCTTGCGGGCGGCGGCCACGGCGAGCGCACGCGGACTCAGCGACACCGGCGACAACCCCGGCGGACAGCTCAGGCACTTCTGCGTGCCGCTGTAAACGGCGTCAATGCCCCACTCGTCCAGCCGCACCGGGCAGCCGCCGAGCGACGTCACCGTGTCGAGCAACATCAGCGCGCCCGCGTCGCGCGCCAGTTTTGAAATCTCCTCCACCGGCGTCAACGCTCCCGTGGACGTTTCCGCGTGGACGATGGCCACGACCTTGGGTCGCACCCGCTTGAGCGCGTCGGCGATCTGTTGCGGCTCGATGATGCGGCCCCACTCGGCCTCCACCTTCGTCACCCGCGCGCCGCAACGTTCCGCCACGTCCGCCATGCGCGTGCCGAACACGCCGTTGACGCCGACGACCACGTCATCCCCCGGCTCGATCAGATTGACGAAGCAAAACTCCATTCCCGCGCTGCCCGTGCCGCTGACGGGGAAGGTCATCTCGTTCT
>JANNEF010000090.1:0-14253 GCA_031378375.1 Verrucomicrobiota bacterium
CCCATGCCGCAGGATTTTGTTCCGGAAGAACTCAGGAAAAGCAGCGTCTGCGTCACCAGCCGGGGAAACGAGTTCACGCTCACCGGCAAATTTCTTCCGGGGACCGCCCTGCGTCTGGACGCGCCGCCCGCGTCCGAACTCTGGACGCTCGAAACCACCACCGAACTGCGCGTCCCGATCGGCCGGACGGGTGCGACCAAATTGCAATACCTCGCCATCGGCAAAGGCACGCGCCAGCACGCGCTGCTCGCGGGCAAGACCGGCTCCGGTAAATCCACCCTCTTCCATGTCGTCATCACGAACCTCTCGTTGTGGTGCAGCCCCGAACAGGTCGAGTTCTACCTCATTGATTTCAAGAAGGGCGTCGAGTTCAAGTGCTACGCCACGCAGCGCCTGCCGCACGCGCGCGTCGTCGCCATCGAGAGCGACCGCGAGTTCGGGTTGAGCGTGCTGCAGCGCGTGGACGACGAACTCAAGCGGCGCGGCGACATGTTCCGCGAGCTGGGCGTGCAGGACATCGCCGGCTACAAACGCGCCGGGGGCAAGGAGCCGGTTCCCCGCTCGCTGCTGATCATTGACGAGTTCCAGGAATTTTTCGTCGAGGATGACAAGGTCGCGCAGACCGCGTCGCTGCTGCTCGACCGCATCGTGCGCCAGGGACGGGCCTTCGGCGTGCATGTGCTGCTCGGCTCGCAGACGCTCGGCGGTGCCTACACCGTGGCGCGCACCACGCTCGGTCAGATGGTCATCCGCATCGCGCTTCAGTGCAACGAAGCCGACGCCTACCTGATCATGGACGATGACAACCCCGCGCCGCGCCTCCTGTCGCGGCCCGGCGAAGGCATCTACAACGACACCGCCGGCACCATCGAAGGCAACAGCCCCTTCCAGACCGTCTGGCTGCCCGACGATGTGCGCGACACACAACTGGCCGGCGTCCGCCGGCGCGCGGACGAAAGCCCGACCACGTATCCTGGCCCGATTGTTTTCGAGGGCAACGCGCCTGCCGACTTGCGCGAGAACGCAGCCCTTGGCGCGCTCTTGCAAGCCCAAGCCGTCGCTCCGACCACCGCCGCGCGCATCTGGCTGGGTGCCCCCAACTCCATCAAAGGCCCGACTGAAGCCGTCTTCCAGCGGCAGAGTGGCAACAATCTGCTCATGGTCGGTCAACGCGACGAAGCCGTGCTGGCCATCCTGTCCGTCGCGCTCGTGTCACTGGCCGCGCAATATCCGATCGGAGCCGCGCGTTTCATTCTGTGCGACACCTCGGCCCCCGGCACGCCGGCCCGCGAATTTCTGGAGCGCATCGTGCGGGCCATCCCGCATCCCGTCACGCTGGCCAAACCCGGCGACCTGGCCGCGTTGATGGCCGACCTGGCTGCGGACATGCAACGCCGGGCGAACGAGGAGCCGACGACGACGGCCGCCCCCGCGACCTTCCTGTTCATCCACGGCCTGCAACGGCAAAACAAACTTCGTTTCGAGGAAGATTTCGGCTACGCCGCGAGCGAAGCCGGGGCCGAGCCCAATCCCGCCGCCCTGCTCAATACGCTGCTGTGTGAAGGGCCGCGCCTCGGCTTCCACGCGATCGTTACCTGCGACACCGTCAACAACGTGAACCGCTTCCTCAGCCGCAAGGCGATCAGCGAATTCGAGATGCGCGTGCTTTTCCAGATGAGCGCGAATGATTCCGCCGCGCTCATCGAAAGTCCGAAAGCGGGTGCGCTTGGACTTCATCGCGCGCTCTTTTACAACGAGCAGGAAGGCCACCTTGAAACCTTTCGCCCCTACTCCCTCCCGTCCGCCGAGTGGATCGATCAGGCTGCCCGCGACCTCGCGCGTCTGCTGGGATAAGCGCACGGATGGATATGCCTGCCTGCGGCGGCCCAGTTTGCGTTTGCCAAGAACGATGCCGCCGGGCTAGCTTCCGCAGGTGATTTCACCGTTGAACACAACGAATATGAGGTAGCGTTCATCCGCCGGATGGATGAACGCCACGCCTCGCACCGAACAGTCCGAGGCGTTTTTGTTTCCTGAATTGAACCGCAGATAACCGCAGATGAACGCAACTGGATTTGCAACTGGATTGAACGCCGTCGCCGACCGGTTCCCGGCGGATTATCTGCGTTTATCCGCGTCCATCTGCGGTTAAAACTTTATGCCCGACGAAAATCAGCACCAACCGACGCAGGCCGAAGCACCAGACCCCGAGCGCAAAACCCTCGACGACCGCGCGAAAATGACCGAACTGGAGCGCATCCGGCATTCCGCCGCCCACGTCATGGCCACCGCCATCCTGCGCCTGTGGCCCGATGCGCAGTTCGCCTACGGCCCGCCGGTCGAGAACGGTTTTTACTACGACCTCGAATGCGCGCACCGCATCGCGCCCGAGGACTTCGAGAGGATCGAGGCGGAGATGAAGAAAGAGATCAAGGCAAACAACGTCTTTGAAAAACACGTCGTCACACGCGAACAGGCAATTGCCGATGCGCAGAGCGGTCGGTTGGGCGGACTCGGCGAACGGCCGGGCAACGCCAGCAAGTTCAAGCTCGACCTGCTCAAGCAGATTCCCGAGGGCGAGCCGATCTCCTACTTCAAGAACGGCGATTTCATTGACCTGTGCGCCGGGCCGCACGTGATGCGCACCGGCAACATCGGCGCGTTCAAGCTCACCAGCGTGGCCGCCGCGTATTACAAGGGCGATGAGAAAGGCCCGCAGCTCCAGCGCATCTACGGCACGGCGTTCAAGAACAAGACCGCGCTCGACGAGTATTTCAAGATGCTCGAAGAGGCCAAGCGCCGCGACCATCGCAAGATCGGCGCGGAGATGGGGCTGTTCGCGATTGACACGGAATTTGTCGGGCCGGGCATGCCGCTGTGGCTGCCCAAGGGGACGGTGCTGGTCGAGGAACTGGAGAAACTGGCCAAGGAAACCGAATTCGCCGCCGGCTACGTCCGCGTCCGCACGCCGCATCTGGCCAAGGAGAAGATGTATAAAACTTCCGGCCACCTGCCGTATTACGCGGAGTCCATGTTTCCAAAGATGGAAATGGACGAACACCGCGCGGACCGCAAGCAAATCGAGGAACGCATCGCGGAACTGGAAACGCGACTGCGGAACTACGCGCAGAGCAAATCCGGCAAGGCATGAACTAGGTTCGAATGGAGTTCAGATACGCGGGCCTGCTTGAAATCACACCGCAGCTCGACATCGCACCGCTTACGCCACAGGCGGAGGACGAGAATGGCGCTCCGGTCGAGACGGGCGAACGGTCGGAGATTCACGAAGGGTAACGGTTCGCGTTCGAGCACCTCGCGAGCATCGCGCCGGATCGCGGCGGGACGGTGCGCTGGTTCGTGAACGGTGCGCACGGCGGGAACGCAACCACCGGCACAATCAACGCGGCGGGCAGTACACCGCGCCCGCCACGGTGGACGCGCCGCTCGACGTAACCATCAGCGCCACGCTCGACGCGAACTCCGCCGCGACCGACACCTTTGCGCGAATGGTGTCCAAATCTGATGGCTACAGAGTGGCATAGAGATGGGTCCAAATTTTCGGTTACGCCCTCAGGCCGCCTGCCGTTGGGTCGCGCGTTTGGTCAACCGCCCGCGCAACACGTAGGTGAGCGCCTTCACGCTCAGCTCAATGAACATGAACGGCTTGGCGATCAGATCCGTGCCGCCGCTCAGGCTGGAGCGGGCGCGGCTCTTGAAGTCAGTCAGGCTGGTGACGAAAATCACCGGCGTCGTCTTGTTGTTGGGGAGTGCGCGGATTTTTGTGCAAAGGTCAAAGCCGTCCATGCCGGGCATTTGCACGTCGAGAAAGATGAGGTCGAAGACACTTTCCTGCGCCAACTTCAACGCCACCTGGGGGTCTTCAACACTGACGGATTTCAAGGCCGCCTTTTCCAGCGCGTAGGTGACGGCGCGGCGCGACAGGATTTCGTCGTCCACCACCAGAATGTTGATGGGCGTGGGGTCCGCCGTGTCGGCATCGGTGCCCTTCTGGAAAAGTTCACCGACAAAATCAATGGAGTGCGCCGTGGTGCGGAGCGTGGAGGCATTGATGTTCTTGGGCTTCTCGTAAAGTTCCTTGAGCAGCACTTCGAGCGCGGCGGCCATCTGGGAGATGCTGTTGAGGCCGGCAAGACCGGCGTTGCCGGTCAGGGCGTGAATCTTGCGGTAGAGTTCGAGCAAGTGGGGCAGTCGGGCCGCCTCGTCCTGAGCCTTGCTGAATTCCTGCATGGACTTTCGGATGGCGGTGAGCGTTTCCGACGAGGTTTCCATGAAAGTTTGCAGCAATTCGGCCTGGAACTCAGCGTCGTTGACGGAGTCGGTCGCGGTGAGAGCGGGGGCCGGCGAGGCAACGGACGCGGCGGGCGCGGGCGACGGGGTTGAGGCCGTGGCCGGCGAACCACTGTGATATGGCGCGTCGCCCAGGGTGGCCGCCGCGTTGAAATGCTTGGCGGGAACGAACGAAGTCCTGCCAGTCTTGGTTTTGGTCTGGGATGCCGAGGGCGGGTTGACCGTCGGCGGGGCGAGCGGGTTGGCCGTCTGGAAAATGGCGTTGTGCAGCGCGTCAATCACCTGGCGCGGCGTGAGCGTGGCCTTGTTGAAGACCTGGGTGGCGCCCGCGCCGAACGCCTCCTGAATCATGTTCGGCACATAGGCGTTGGTGAAGACTATGATGGGCACTTTTTGAAACTGCGCCTGGGCGCGGATTTTTTTCAGGATTTCGATGCCGTTCAACTTGGGCAGCATCAGGTCCAGGAGCACCGCGTCCGGATGGAACTCGTGGATGCGGTAGAAGCCGCTCTGCCCGTCGGCGGAGATTTCGACTTCGTAGCCTTCCTTGGCGAGGCGGCTCTGGTAGATGTGGGCGATGATGGGGTCGTCTTCGATGATGAGGATTTTCTTCATAATGGGGATGGGTTGTTGATCTACGCCGCCAACGCCGATGGCGGGTGGCTCTTAAAAAAATGTTTGACGCGTTCGAATTCCTGGATGATGGCCAGCACGAGGCCGGGAGAATGGGTCAGGTCGCCGGTGTTGCCCGCCTGTTCGAGCTGGCGGAGCAGCGGGACGATGGCGATCATGCCGCAGGTGGCACTGGCACCGGCGCAGCTATGGGCGAGCCGGGCGATTTTTTCCGGCACGCCCGCCTGGAGCGCGACTTTAATCTGGTCAATTTGCTCGGCGGTTTGAGTGAGGTACAGGTTGATCACCTCGCCCAGACTCTCGGCGCTGCCGCCGGTGAAATCCATAAGCCGTTCCACGTCCACGGGCGGTTCGCCCGGAGCGCTGTGAAATGGCGCGGGCGTATCGAAGCCCTTGCCCGGCGCCGTGGCGGCGACGGCCGCTTCGGGCATGGTGGCGTTTTGTTCCTTCAACATTTTTGCAAATCGTTCAATGGTGGCCTGGAGCATTTCGGGCCGCACCGGTTTGGGGATGTAGTCATTCATTCCGGCGGCGACGCATTTGTCGCGGTCGCCCTGCATGGCGTTTGCCGTCATGGCGATGATGATGATCGGCTGCCGGAAATTCGACGGTGGCGACGGTTGCTGCTGTCGCTGGCGAATGCGCCGGGTGGCTTCCAAGCCGTCCAGTTCGGGCATTTGCACGTCCATGAGCACGATGTCATACGGTTGTCGTTCGAGCGCCTGGATGGCTTCCAAACCGTTGTTGGCCACGTCGGCGCGATACCCCATCTGCTGTAGCAGCCGCAAGGCCACTTTCTGGTTGATGACGTTATCGTCGGTCAACAGCACTCGCAACGGCAGCCGGCTGGCGAGCGTGGCATCGAGTTTGTTCGAGGAGACAATTCGTTTCACGACTGGCTTGTCCCCGGAAACCACCTGCAAGATCGCGCCCAGCAATGGAGCGGGCTTTACCGGTTTGCTGAGAAAACTTGCGTGAGAAAGCGTGACCAAGGCGGGCACGTCGGTACGTGCGCCCGGTGCCGCCAGCAGAATGATCGGCATCGCTTGCGCCACGGGCAGGCTGCGGATTTCCCGCGCCAGCTTGGGACCATCCATGACGGGCATCTGCATATCCACCAAGGCCAAATCGAACGTCTCGCCCCGGCGAAAAAGTTCCAGCGCCTGCCCGCCGCTCGCGGCGTCCCGGCAAATCATGCCCCACTTCGACGCCTGTTGGACCAGGAGCCGGCGGGACGTGGCATTGTCATCCACCACCAACAAACGCAAGCCGGTCAATTGCGGCCGGCGTTTTTGGAACGTGGTCTGACTGCTCTCGGGTGCGGCGGGGAGGGCCATCTTGAAGAGAAACGCCGAACCCTGGCCCTCGACGCTTTCCACCCACATCCGTCCGCCCATCAATTCGACCAGGCCCTTGCTGATGGCCAGGCCAAGTCCGGTGCCGCCGTATTCCCGAGTAGTTGAACTGTCCACCTGGCTGAACGAGCGGAACAGCCGATCCATGCGGTCCGCCGGGATGCCAATGCCGGTGTCGCGCACGGAAAAAAAGAGTTCGTGCAGCGGTCCTTTGGCCGGACCTCCAGCAGTCTCCGCTGTGGGCGCAGGCATCGGCAGCACCTTCATTTCGACAAAGATCTCCCCGGTCGCCGTGAACTTGATCGCATTGCCGATCAGGTTCACCAGCACCTGGCGCAGGCGGGTTACGTCGCCAATAACCTGAGCCGGCGCGGATTCATCGAGGTCGTAGAGCAGGTCCAGGTTTTTTTCCGCCGCCTTGGCCGCCAGCAAATCCACGGCTTCCTCGATGCACTGGCGCAAGTCAAACGGCCGCTGTTCCATCTCCATCTTCCCGGACTCGATTTTGGAAAAATTCAGGATGTCGTTGATGATGGTCAGCAGCGATTCGCCGCTGGTGCGGATGGTTTCAACGAAGTCGCGCTGCTCGTCGCACAGTTCGGTTTGCAGCAACAGGCCGGTCATCACGATGACGCCGTTCATCGGCGTGCGGATTTCGTGGCTCATGTTGGCAAGGAACTCGGACTTGGCCTTGTGCGCCTCCTCAGCGGCAATACGCGCGGTGTCCAGTTCACGATTGGTGCGGGTCAACTCGTCCTGCAGCTTCTTGGTGCGCAGGGTCGCCCGCACGCGCGCGCGCAGTTCCACAAGTTCAAAAGGCTTGGTGATGTAATCCACCGCGCCCAGTTCGAAACTGTGCAGCTTGTCCTTGGTGCCATGCCAGGCGGTCAGCACGATGACCGGCAGCAACTGAGCCACCGGTGCCTGCTGCAACTGCTTGAGCACCTCAAAGCCGTCCATCTCCGGCAAGCCCAGATCGAGTAACACCAGATCAAATTTTCCCCCTGGCATCGCCGCCATCGCCTCCGGCCCGGTTTTCACCCGGACTACCGTGACATTGTCCTGCAACAGGCTGGCAGCGAGGATTTCCTCCAGTTTGGGGTCATCCTCGATCAATAGTACCCGCGAGGGCGGCAGCGGTGGCTGCGTTTTTTCAGTGCCTGGCATGGCGCAACAGATTATTTTTGCATTTCCGTGATGAGCGTTTCTTCGACTCGGCGAAACTCACTCTTCACGTCTAGCAAAATATCTGCCGCTTCCTGCAATTCCCCTGCCTTGGCCTGCTTTTCCAGATTGGCGCACAGGCCGGCCAGCCGCCGCGCACCCAGATTGCTGGCGCTGCCCTTGAGCGTGTGGGCCGCTGCTGCCAGCGTGGAAACGTCCTTTTCCCCCAATGCCGCCGCCATTTTTTCCAGACGCGGACGGGCGTCTTTAAGAAACAGTTCGATCAATTCGGCCAGCGGATCGGGCTGGCCCGGCTCCCGCAACTCCCGCAACCCGGCAATCACCGCCCGGTCCAATATTTCCTCCCCCGGGGTCTCCACGGACGGCCGTGCGGACGGAGGCGTCCGCAACAAGGCCCGCTGGAGCACGCTGCCCAGTTCGGTGATGTGCAGCGGCTTGGTGACATAATCATTCATGCCCGCCGCCAGGCACCGTTCCCGGTCTCCCTGCAACGCGTTGGCCGTGAGCGCGATGATATAAGGTGCCGACTTGGAGTGAATCGAGGAAACCTTCTCACTCTGCCGAATCCGTTCCGTCACCTCATAACCGTCCATCTCCGGCATCTGGCAATCCATCAAGATGATGTCGTACGGCAGCCGCTGGAGCGCATCGAGCACTTCCTTCCCGTTGGCCACGGCGTCGGCATGATAGCCAAGTTTTTTCAACTGCTTCAAAGCCAGCCGCTGGTTCACGGCATTGTCCTCCGCCACCAGGACGCGCACGCTCCGGGCCGCCGCTTCGAGCGAGGCGGACATGGCCGGGTGGCTGGCGGTCGGGCTTGGCGCCCGCGCCACGCCGCCGGGAGGCGCGCTCATCACATCCGCAAGACAATCAAACAGGCGCGACTGACGAACCGGCTTGACCAGGCACGCCGAGATGCCCGTGGCCTGCATCATCGCCGGATCGGGACGGTGACCAAGATTTGTCAAAAGCACCAGCCGCTGTGTCGCCAGTGCGGGATCGTTCTTGATCGTCTGCGCCAAGGTCAGGCCATCCATCTCCGGGAGCGCCATTTCGAGGATCACCAGATCGAAGCCCTTCCCGGCACCGGCTTCGTGACGGAGGATTTCCAGCGCCTCCGCTCCGTTCAGGGCGGTGACGTCCTCCATCCGCCAGCGGGCGAGTTGATGGTGCAAAATTTGTCGGTGCGTCGCATTGCCGTCCACCACCAGCACATGCAGGCCCGCGAGATCGCCGCCCTCGAACTCGCGCGAGTGGGTCGCTTCCGGTACCGGCTTGGCAAACGGCAGCTTGAACCAGAAGGTCGAGCCTTTGCCCGGCGCGCTTTCCACGCCGATTTCGCCGCGCATCATTTCCACCAACTGCTTGGAGATTGTCAGCCCCAGTCCCGTGCCGCCGTATTTGCGGGTCGTGGAACCATCGGCCTGCGTGAATGCCTGAAAGATTCGCTGCCGCGCCTCCTCGGAGATGCCGATGCCCGTGTCGCTCACCGCCACGTGCAGCGCCACCTCATCGTCCGTCTCGCCCGCCTTGATGACCCGCACCAACACCTCGCCACAGTCGGTGAACTTGACCGCGTTGCTCAACAAATTGGCCAGAATCTGCCGGAAGCGCCCCGGATCGCCGCGCAGGAAATTCGGCACATCCTGGTCCAGCCAGCAATTGAGTTCGATGCCCTTCCGGTGCGCGCGTTCCGCGAGCATCTCCACCGTGCTCTCCACCGCGTCGCGCAATTCGAAATCAATGATTTCCAGCGTCAGCTTGCCGGCTTCCATTTTCGAGAAATCGAGGATCTCGTTGATGATGCCCAGCAGCGTGTCCGTGCTGTTGCGGATGGTGTCCACGAACTCCCGCTGCTCCTGATTGAGACGCGTGTCCAGCAGCAGGCCCGTCATGCCGGTGATGGCATTCATCGGTGTGCGGATTTCGTGGCTCATGTTCGCCAGGAACTCCGTTTTCATGCGCGCCATTTCCAGCGCCGCGTCGCGGGCTTGTTCCAACGCCGCCTCCGCCTGCTTGAGCGCCGTCACGTCGCGGGAGATGCCGATGATGCCCGTGATGCTGCCGGCCTGGTTGTAGGTGGGCACCTTCGTCACCGACGCCCAGATTTCGTGTCCCTCCGTGTCGGTCTGCTTCTCCAGCTTGTTGATCAGCGGCTGGCCGGTGAGCAGGATGCGCTGTTCGTCCTCGAAAAATCCCTGCGCCAGTTCTGCCGGATGAAAATCGAAGTCCGTTTTGCCCACAACTTCCTTCGGGTCGTTCATCCCCAGCCGCTTCGCCATGGACAGGCTGCAGCGCAGGAATCGTGAATGCACGTCCTTGAAATAGATCCGGTCCGGGATGTTGTCCAACAATGCCCGCAACAAGTCGCGCTCGTAGGCCAGCGCCTCCTCGATCTTCTTGCGCTGGGTCACGTCCCAGAAGATGCCCTGGATGCCGATGACCCGCCCCAGCGCGTCATAGAGTGGCGTCTTGATGACATGCACGAAGAGCTTTTCACCGTGCGTTGTCTGATGCGCCTCCACCGTGTCGAGGTTCTCCAGCGTGTGCATCACGCGCAGATCATCGCGATGATATTTGCCCGCCAGTTCCGCCGGGAACAAATCGAAGTCCGTCTTGCCGATGATTTCCCCGGACTCCTTGCCGAGCGAGGCGCAAAACCTCCGGTTCGCGAACGTGAACCGGCCCTGCAAATCCTTGCGCAAAATATTCTGCGGCAGCGTCTCCACCAGCGTCTGATAAAACGTCTCCGAGGTGCGCAGACGATCCTCCGTGCGCTTGTGCTCCTCGACGCTGCGGGCCAGTTCCACCAGATGGCGGCGCAACTCCAACTGCGTCGTCACCTGCCGCGCCAGAATCCGCAACGCCTCCCCCTGCCCCGGTGCGAGCAGACGCGGGCTGCGGTCCATCACACACAACGCCCCGATGTGGAAACCCTCCGGCGTGATCAACGCCATCCCCGCGTAAAACCGGATTTGCGGCCCACCCGTCACCAGCGGATTGTCCGCAAACCGCACATCCGCCGTCGCGTCCGCCACCACCAGCACGTCGTCCTGCAAAATCGCGTGCGCGCAAATCGAGATGTCGCGCGGAGTTTCCGTCACCTCCAGGCCCACGCGCGACTTGAACCACTGCCGTCGTTCGTCCACAAAACTGACCAGCGCGATGGGCGTCCCGCAAATTTGCGCTGCCAGCCGCGTCAGTTCGTCAAAGGCATCCTCCGGTGGCGTGTCGAGGATGTCATAACGCCGCAAGGCCGCGAGCCGTTGCGTTTCGTTGGCTGGCAATGGGGCGGGGCTCACACGTCAATCATTAGGCCGAAGGCTGAACACGGGGAAACTAAATCCCATCTGGCCGCGGCGTTGGCAAGCGTTGACTTTGGAAACGTGGCGCGGCAGCACTACGCCCCGGCGATGGTGACAGCGTCCGGACATTGCGTCAGCGGTCCCATTCGCTCCCCTGGCATCAGAAGAAGGACGCGACCGCCTGAGGCTTTCTCATACACGAAAGCACAACCGGAAGTCGTTCTCGCCTGCCTGGTTCATTACACCAAGCCGTCCCTCACCTGCTCGGCACGTCAATTGAGAACCGCGCGGTTTCACGCCTTCGCCACCAATTGGCGCAGCACATACGGCAGAATGCCCCCGTGCTGGTAGTAATCAATCTCGATGGGCGTATCAATGCGACAGGCCACTGGCACGTGATCCACCTGGCCATTCGCTCGTGTGACGATCAGTGTGAGGTCTTGCTGCGGCTTGAGGCTTGCGTCGAGGCCGGCGATGGCGAACGTCTCGCTGCCGTCGAGTTTCAACGTCTGCGCGGTGACGCCGTCCTTGAATTGCAGCGGTAGCACACCCATGCCGACGAGGTTCGAGCGGTGGATGCGCTCGTAAGTCTGCGCCACCACCGCTTTCACGCCCAGCAACGCCGTGCCTTTCGCCGCCCAGTCGCGCGAACTGCCGGTGCCGTATTCCTGGCCGGCGAACACCATCAACGGTGTGCGCGTCTTCGCGTATTCCAGCGCCGCGTGGAAGATGCTCATCTGTTCGCCGCCCGGCTGGAATTTGGTCACGCCGCCCTCGACACCCGGCACCATGAGGTTTTTGATGCGCACGTTGGCGAAGGTGCCGCGCGTCATCACGCGGTCGTTGCCCCGGCGCGAGCCGTAGCTGTTGAAGTCCGCCACCGGCACGGCGTGCTCCAACAAGTAACCGCCGGCCGGGGAGGTCTTCTTGATCGAGCCGGCGGGGGAGATGTGGTCCGTCGTCACGCTGTCGCCGAAGATGGCCAGCGCCCGCGCGCCTTTGATCTCCCGGATTTCGCCGGACTTGAGCGAGAAGTTTTCAAAGAACGGCGGCTCCTGAATGTAAGTGCTCTGCACGTCCCACGCATAGACGTGCCCCGTGCTCGACGGCACTTCGTTCCACTGCGGGTTCTGCTTCTCGAAATCGCGGTAGAGGCGCTGGAAGACTTCCGGCTTGAGTGCGGATTGCATCGCGTCGCGCACTTCCTGCAACGTGGGCCAGAGGTCTTTGAGATACACCGGGCCGCTGCTGCCGTTGCCGAGCGGTTCGGTGCTCAAGTCCACATCCACGCGGCCCGCAAGAGCGAACGCGACGACGAGCGGCGGCGACATGAGGAAGTTCGCCTTGATGCTCTGGTGAACGCGCGCCTCGAAGTTGCGGTTGCCGGACAACACGGACGCGGCGACGAGATCGTATTTGTTGATCGCGTCCTCGATGGGCGCGGCCAGCGGGCCGGAGTTGCCGATGCACGTCGTGCAACCGTAGCCGACGAGGTTGAAGCCGAGTTGGTCCAGATACGGTTGCAAACCGGTCTTCGCGAGGTAATCGGTCACCACGCGCGAGCCGGGCGCGAGCGACGCCTTCACCATCGGGTTCACGCTCAACCCTTTTTCCACCGCCTTCTTCGCCAGCAACCCCGCCGCGAGCATCACACTGGGATTGGACGTGTTGGTGCAACTGGTGATCGCCGCGATCAACACGCTGCCGTGGCGAATCTCCGACTCCCCCGGCTCAACAACCGGTTTGCGGTGGCCGGCAGGACCGTCAGTCAGTGGCTGGCCTGCCTTCGCCATGTTGACGCGGGCCATCATCTGGAGTTCCCCGGTTTTCTTGCCGAAACCGTTTTCCGTGAGCGGACGGCTGAAGGCGCTGAGAAATTCCTCCCTCATGCGCGGCAGTTCGATTCGATCCTGCGGACGCTTCGGCCCCGCGACACTTGGCGTCACGCTGCCCAAATCCAGTTCCAGTTCCGTCGAGTAGGCGATCTGCCCCTTGCGCGGCATTCCGAACAATCCCTGTGCCCGATAATAATTTTCGTAAACTTTGCAATGCTCCTCGCTGCGGCCCGTGGCCCGGAGATAATTCACACACTCGCCGTCAATCGGGAAAAAGCCCATCGTCGCGCCGTACTCAGGCGCCATGTTCGCAATGGTCGCCCGGTCCACCACCGGCAGCGCCGCCGCGCCGGGGCCGTAGAACTCGACGAACTTGCCGACCACCTTCGCCTTGCGCAGCGATTGCGTGAGTGTGAGCGCCATGTCGGTCGCAGTGACACCTTCACGCAAGGCCCCGGTCAGATGCACCCCCACCACGTCCGGCGTCAGAAAATAGACCGGCTGGCCGAGCATCCCCGCTTCCGCCTCGATGCCGCCAACGCCCCAGCCCACGATGCCCAGACCGTTGATCATCGTGGTGTGCGAATCCGTGCCGACGAGCGTGTCCGGGTAGTAGATGTGCGATTTGCGATTTGCGATTTCCACTTCCTGGGACAACACGCCCTTGGCCAGATACTCCAGGTTCACCTGATGCACAATGCCGATGCCGGGCGGGACGACTTTGAAGGTCTCGAACGCCTGCATCCCCCATTTCAAAAACTGGTAACGCTCGCGGTTGCGCTGGAACTCCATGTCCAGGTTCTGCCGCACCGCGTCCGGCGTGCCCGCGAAATCCACCTGCACGGAATGGTCCACCACCAGGTCCACCGGCACGAGCGGCTCGATGATCTTCGGGTTCTTGCCCAGGCGCGCGACCGCCGAGCGCATCGCCGCCAAATCCACCAGCAACGGCACGCCGGTGAAATCCTGCAACACGATCCGCGCGACGACGAACGGGATCTCCTCCGTGCGCGGCGTGTTGGGCTGCCAGTTGGCGAGCGCGCGGACGTTGTGTTCGCTCACGCGCTTGCCGTCGCAATTGCGCAGCACGGATTCGAGCACCAGGCGGATGGAAACGGGCAGGCGCGAGATGGGGCCGGCACCGGCCTTTTCCAGCGCGGGCAGCGAGCAAAAGATGCCCTGGTGGCCGTTGCCGAGATCAAAGGGTTGGAGCGTGTTGAAAAGATTGTTGTTCATAACATCAAGCCATCATCATTGTGTTGGGGCGACCCGATTGCAGGCGAGAAAATGGGGATTGCCCGAAACAAAGTCAAGCGAAGCACCGGAGCGCACGAGCGTCCGTGACCAAAGCAAAAAGGAGCGGAAGCCACGCTTCCGCTCCTGACGCTCAAACCAATACAGGCTACTTGAGCTTCGCCAAGGTCTCTTTGACCTTGTTGAAGTCGGGCAATTCCTTGGGCGTGGGGGTCTGCTCGCTGTATTGCACGACGCCGTGCTTATCAATCACGAACGCCGCGCGCGCGCTCACCGCACCCAGGCCGATGAGGTCGGGCAGGAGCGTGCCGTAGGCTTTGGCAGTTTCCTTGTTCAAGTCGCTCGCGAGGGTGATGCCGATCTTTTCCTTCTGCGCCC
>JANNEF010000094.1:0-6298 GCA_031378375.1 Verrucomicrobiota bacterium
ATCAAGAGGCTCCCGGCGCTCTGGCCGGGCGTGAGGGCGGGTTTGCCGGAGTCGCCGCCTTTGAGGAGGCCGGACTTCCGGTCGAGCCGCAGGCCGCTTTTCTGCTTCTTCGCGTCGTGGCATTCGTAGCAGCGGCTTTCCAGAATCGGGCGGATGTCGCGGTTGAAATCGACTGAAGGCTTGATCTCCGCGGCGTGCGCCCGGACATGTGACGCCACCGCCAGCGCGGCTCCAATCAGAATTGTTCGCAATGATGCGCTCATGTGTGTGTCTCGCCGAAGCATGAGTCAGGCGGCTTGGAAAAACCAGCCCATGTTTCGGTGAGTGTAGGACGCGCGCGATCACGCCGGGCATCAAATAATCTCCGTTGACGGTGCTCCTTCCGAATCGCTCAGGAAGGGCACGCTGGCTCGTCTTTTGTTTCCTTCCGGCCACAATCTGCTTTTATCTCTTCGTGCCATCTGAAAACACCGAGCAGCGCAAGCTCGCCGCCATCATGTTCACCGACATGGTGGGCTACAGCGCTCTCTCGCAGCGCAACGAGGCGCTGGCGTTGGAACTCCTCGCCGAGAATCAGCGCCTGCTGCGCACGCAGTTCCCGCTCTTCAACGGCCGCGAGGTCAAGACCACCGGCGACGGGTTCCTCGTCGAGTTTCCCAGCGCGCTCCAGGCGACGCAGTGCGCGGTGGAAATCCAGCGCGCCGTCGCCGCCCGGAATGGCGCTCAGCCCATCGAGCGCCACATCCACGTGCGGATTGGCATCCACGTGGGCGACGTGGTGCATCGCGAGGCGGACATGTATGGGGACGGGGTGAACATCGCCGCGCGCATCGAGCCGCTGGCCATCGGCGGCGGCATCTGCCTGTCCGACACCGTGTATGCGCAGGTGCGCAACAAGCTGGACGTGGGCTTGACCAAGCTGGACTCGCCCGACCTGAAGCACATCGAAGTGCCGATGGACGTTTACCGCGTCGTGCTCCCGTGGGATCAACCTCGTAGCAGCCGACGTAAGGAGGCTCTAACTTCCGGAGCGAAATCGAATCAGAGCCTCCTCACGTCGGCTGCTACGAAGTTTGGATGGATCGCCGCGCTTCTCTTGGTCGCCATCGGCATGGGCTGGTGGCTGTTTCATCCACCGGGGCAGGCCGCGAAACAGTCGGCGCATCCACCGACCAACGCTCCGGGTTCGCCCGCCACCGCCACGCCCAGCGCCACCGATCAGAAATCCATCGCCGTGCTGCCGTTCGTGAACATGAGCGCGGACAAGGCCGACGAGTGGGTCAGCGACGGCATGACGGAGGAATTGCTCAATGTGCTGGCCAAGGTGCCGGGGTTGCGCGTGCCGGGGCGCAGTTCCTCCTTCGCCTTCAAGGGCAAGACCGAAGAGGGCATCTTCCGCAAAGTCGGCGAGCAACTGCATGTGGCCACGGTGCTGGAAGGCAGCGTGCGCAAGGCTGGCGACAAGCTGCGCATCACCGCCCAGCTCATCAACGTGGCCGACGGTTTTCACCTGTGGTCGGAGACCTACGACCGCGACATGACGAACCTCTTTTCCGTGCAAAGTGAAGTCGCGCAACAGGTGGCCACCGCATTGAAGCTCCAGCTTGGCGTCGCCGACACGCAACGCCTCCAATCGAAACCCACCGCCAATCTCGCGGCCTACGAGCTGTATCTGAAAGGGCGCTTTTACCATTACCAGTTCACCGATCAATCCCTCAAGCAAGCCATCGACCTGTTCAATCAGGCGATCACCCTCGATCCCGCCTTCGCCAAGGCCTATGCCGGCCTGGCGGCAGCCTATGCCCAGATCTCCAGCGTGTACATGCCGCCGAAGGAAGCCATGCCCAAGGCCAAAGGCTACGTGCTCAAGGCCCTGGAGTTGGATGAGTCCCTGGCCGATGCCCACCATTCACTGGCCACCATCAAGTGGTGGGGGGATTGGGATTTTCCCGGCGCGGAACGGGAGTTCAAACGCTCCTTCGAGCTAAATCCGAACGAAGCACGGGTGTATTGGGATTACGCTAATTTCCTAACCACGCTGAATCTGAATCGGGCGGACGAGGTCATCAATGCGGCCCACAAAGCCGAACAACTGGACCCCTCCGACAGCGCCTTGCGTCTGTCATGGGTGTACTCCAACCTGCGCCGCTATGACCAAGCGGCCGAGCATGTCCGACGGGCGCTCAAGGAAAACACGAACTCCGCAGCGGCTCATGGAGGTCTGGCCTATGCCTGCGTTCGCCAAGGCAAGTTCGCCGAGGCCATCAACGAGAGCCAAAAGGCGTTGCAATTATCGCTGGGGGGCGATCGCGGGTCGGCCCTCGTTGACTTTGCCACCATCCTCGCCCAGTCCGGGCAGAAGGAGGAGGCGCGGAAGCACCTCGCCGAGATCAACCAGTTGGCCGGGCAAATGTATTTGTCGCCGGTTGGCATTGCCAGGCTCCACGCAGCCTTGGGCGATCGAGAACGCGCCTTCGAATGGCTCCAGACCGCGTTCGATGGCAGGTCTGACCATTTGCTGGGGATGGCATCGGATCCTGACTTTGACTCGCTCCGCGCCGACCCGCGCTTTACCGAACTGCTCAAGAAAGTGGGTCTGGAGAAATGAGCGCCAACACGAGCAACGCAAGCTGGCCGCCACTTCACCAACGGCCCCGGGTGGCGGGGCGCGGGTCATCTTGAGGCACCACCCAGCGAACCTTTCCCATCGCAAGGCGGTGGCGACTTTTCCGTTTCCCGGTCAGTGCCGGTTTTGACCGGGGCCGGATGATTCGTTTCCGGGTCACTGTCCGTTTTGACACACGGCGAATAACTCATTTTCCGGCCGGTGCCACTTCTGGCAGTGGCCGGGAAACCGGTTTCCCCGGCAGTGTCGCTTCGGACGGTGGCGGGAAAATCGTTTTTCTGGTCGGTGCCAGTTTTGACAGTGACGGAAAAATCCATTTCCGCGCCCGTGCCGGTTTGGGCACGGGCGGGCAAACCGGTTTTCCGCGCCGTGGCAGTTTTTGCCTGGGCAATTATTTACCAGTGCGGGTGCGGTGCCGGATGTTTTTGCCGGGTCGGAAGGCGTTTTCGGGGCAGAACTCGTGGTGAAGTGGCGGAACCGGGCGTCGGCATGGGTTTTGCAAGGGAGTGGAACGACGGTGTGTGTCCGCGGCGAGCCTTGCCGATGACGCGCGGCCCTCTCATCCCGTCCTGCTCCGCCTTGGGCGGAGCGGGTGCCCGCAGGGCGGGGGAGGGGCGCGCGGCGGGCGCACGAATGAAAGGCATATTGTTATGTTGGACCTGGACCGGTTTTTCTCGAATCCATTCAATCACCGGCGTCTGACGCTGCTGCGGTTGATTGATTTCGCCTCGACGCATCTGGCGCGGATGGTGGCGCACAATCCGGGGGCGCTGCTGGATGCGCGCATCGCCGCGACCTCGGCGGCGCTGGCGGGGTTGGATGGGACGATGGTCGGCAATGAGGTGAAGCTGGCGCTGCGCAAGGCGCGGGTGCAGGCGAAGGAGGCGTTTCGCACGGCGTTGCCGAACCGGCTCGCGCGCATTCATGGGGCGCTGCTGGCGGCGTTCGGCCCGGAGGCGACACAGGTGACCGCGTGTTTTCCGCAGGGCCGGTCGGCGTTCATCACCTGTCCCGACGGCGAACTGGACGAGAAGCTGGCGACGTTGCATTCGGGCCTGACGCCGCTGGCGGCGCAGGTGGGGCAGCCGCCGGTGGACACGGTGGCCGGATGGATCACGACCTGGAACGCGTTGTTGCTGGAGGTGGAAATCGCATCGGCGACCAAGCACAGCGTGGAGTCGGCGCGGCGGGCGGCGCGGGCGACGTTGCAACTGGAGTTGTTCCGCAACGTGCTGGCGTTGGCGGCGAATTTTCCGGATCAAAAGGAAATGGCGGCGGTGTATTGCCCCAAGCATTTGTTGAAGCGATCAGCGCCGTCCAAGGCCGAGGGCAAGGCCGCGGCGGTCTAGGAGGGGAAACACTAACGAAGCTCAAAGCTCAACGCTCAAAGCTCAAGAAAAGCTTCAATCAAGCTCACGCCGTGCGCAAATCAGTTTTTGGACAGCCCCGGAGGGGCCGGGGAAAATAGCCGGGGGCAAGCGAGGAACGAGCGCGGCCCCCGGATCGCGGCGCGCAACGAGCAGCGCCCCGGAGGGGCGCGGGAAACACGGGGGGCGGGCCTTGTTCCCGCGCCCCTCCGGGGCGCATGGCGTTGGTCACTGCCCACCGGGGGCGGCACTCGCAGACTCGCTTGCCCCCGGCTATTTTCCTGCATCCCTCCGGGATGCCCAAGGCATCCCGATTCACCTGTTCAACAGCTGATTTGCGCCCGCTCACGCCATGAGCACGCACTTGGTGTTTTGAACTTCCTTCTTCCTCGCGGATTACTTGACCACGCCACACGCCTTCAACGTTGCTTGCAGGGCGTCGCGGGTCTTCGCGTTCATCGGCGTCAGCGGCAGGCGGTATTCCTCTTCGATCTGCCCCATCATGGCGAGCGCGGCCTTGACGGGGATGGGGTTGCTCTCGATGAACAGGTCTTTGAACAACGGGTAGAACTTGTGGTGAAGCTTCTGCGCCACTTCAATCTTGCCCATCGCGAAGGCCTGGACCATGTGGGCGACTTCGCGCGGGATGACGTTCGACGCGACGCTGACGACGCCGTGCGCGCCCACCGCCATGAACGGCAGCGTGAGTGAATCGTCGCCGCTGAGAATGGTGAAGGACTCGCCGACCGCCGCGCGGAGCTGGCTCACGCGATCGGGATTGCCGCCCGCTTCCTTGATGCCGACGATGTTTTTGCACGCCGCCGCAAGCCGCTTGACCGTCTCGATGCCGATCTCGATGCCGCATCGCCCGGGGACGCTGTAGAGCACGAGCGGCAGCTTGGTCGCGTCGGCCACGGCTTTGAAATGCTGGAACAACCCTTCCTGCGTCGGCTTGTTGTAATACGGTGCCACCTGCAACGAGCCGTCGGCGCCCGCGTCCTCGGCGGCTTTGGTGAGGTAGATCGCCTCGCTGGTCGAGTTGCCGCCCGTGCCGGCGAGCACCTTGATCTTGCCGCCGGCATAATCCACCGCCGCGTCAATCACCTGGATGTGTTCTTCGTAATCGAGCGTGGGCGATTCGCCGGTCGTGCCGACGGGCACAATGCCGTCCACGCCGCCGTGAACTTGCGCCTGGACGAGCCGCTTGAGCGCGTCCTCGTCGAGTTTGCCACTTTTGAACGGCGTGACAATCGCCGTGTAGGTTCCGGTAAACATCATAATCAAGGGTGGTTAAAATCGGGGAACGAAAGGGTTTTGACCAGTCTGTTTTTGGCCGTGTTGACGGCCGAGGGGAGCGGGTTTGCCGGTTTTGGAGTTTGCAACCGGGTCCGGTTTCACCTACAAATCCCCTCCCGCCCGGCGGGACACAATGAAACCCGACTTCGAAATCTACGACACGACCCTGCGCGATGGCGCGCAGGCGGAAGGCATCAACTTCTCCGTCGCGGACAAGATTCGAATTGCGGACAAACTCGAGGCCTTCGGCGTCCACTACATCGAGGGCGGCTGGCCGGGGTCGAACCCGCGGGACATGGAGTTCTTCGTCCAGGCCCGGAAGAAGAAGTTCAAGCGCGCGAAGATCGCCGCCTTCGGCTTCACCCGTCGCAAAGGCGTCGCGGTCGGGGACGACGAGCAGATCCGCACATTGCTCAATGCCGAGACGCCCGTCATCACCATCGTCGGCAAGACGTGGCTGCTGCACGTGCATGAAGTGCTGCGCGTGAAGCCCGATGAAAATCTGGCGATGATCGGCGACACCATCCGCTTCCTCAAGGACCACGGAAAAATCGTGGTGTACGACGCGGAACATTCCTTCGACGGCTACAAGGATGAGCCGGATTACGCGATGGCCACCTGGCAGGCCGCGGAGAAGGCCGGCGCCGACGTGATCTGTCTCTGCGACACGAACGGCGGCTGTCTCCCGGCGGAAGTCGCGCGCATCACCAGCGCCGCCGTCGGCCGGCTCAATGCCCGCGTCGGCATTCACACGCACAATGATTGCGGCTTCGGCGTCGCCAACGCCATCGCGGCCATGGAAGTGGGCGCCGTTCACGTGCAGGGCACCATCAACGGCTACGGTGAACGAACAGGAAACTGCAACCTCATCAGCGTCATTCCCACGATCGAGTTCAAACTCGGGCTGCGCGGCGTGCCCTCGAAGTCATTGCGCAAGCTCAAGGAACTCTCCGAATTCGTGGACGAAATTGCCAATGTCCGCCACGATCCGCGCCGACCGTGGGTGGGC
>JANNEF010000116.1:0-27997 GCA_031378375.1 Verrucomicrobiota bacterium
GCGCGCGGAGCTGTACCATCAACTCGGACAAATCACCGCCTCCGGCCTTGGCTTGGTCAAGGCACTCGAACTCCAGCAACGCAACCCGCCCTCCGCCGCCTACCGCGTGCCGCTCGCGCGCCTGCTGGCTCAACTCGAAGGCGGCGCGACCTTCAGCGAAGGACTGCGCAGTCTCGGAAGCTGGATTCCCGACTTCGACGCCGCGCTGCTGCAGGCCGGTGAAAAAAGCGGACGCCTGCCCGACAGCTTCAAACTCCTCGCCGGCTACTACCGCGAGCGCGCCCTGCTGGTGCGAAGCATGATCGGCTACCTGGCCTATCCGCTGTTTATCTTTCACATCGCGGTCATGATCTTTCCGGTGACGATGCTCCAGAAACTGGTTTTGGAAGGTGCGGTGTTCACGTTCCTGCTTCAAAAACTTTCGGTGTTCGCGCCGCTCTACGGCGGGGTGTTCCTGATCGTTTACGCCACCCAGGGCCGGCGCGGCGAAGCGTGGCGCGCGCGGATCGAACGCGTGCTGCATCCGGTGCCGGTGCTGGGCGTGGCGCGACGCGCGCTGGCGCTGGCCCGCCTGTCCGCCGCGCTGGAGGCGCTCATCAGCGCCGGCGTCTCCATCATTGAAGCGTGGGAACTGGCTGCCACCGCCAGCGGTTCGCCCGCGCTACAACGGACCGTGCAGGCCGCCCGGCCGCGCCTGCTGGCCGGCGAAACACCCGCCGAAATGGTCGGCGCCAGCGGCGAATTTCCGCAACAGTTCATCAGCCTCTACCACACCGGCGAAATCAGCGGACGACTCGATGAATCCTTGCTGCGCCTCAATCAATTCTATCAGGAGGAAGGCTCGCGCAAGCTGAAGACCTTTTTGATCGGCGCGGCGGGTGCCGTCATCGGCGGGGTGATGCTCCTCGTCGCCTGGCAGATCATTTCCTTCTGGCTGGGATACTTTCAGCAGATCAACGACGTCATCGGCCCCTGACGCGCGACCACGTCAAACCTTCTGGCTGAACATTTCCTCCGCCATCGTCCCCTCCGCCACCTTCGTCACCGCCCCGGTCATCAATATGGAAAAGTCTTCGGCGATTTCGATGGCGATGGTGCCGCCGGGCATGTGAACGGTCACGGATGCGTCGCACAGGCCCAGCCTGCGCGCCACCGCCGCCGCCGCGCTGCTGCTGCTGCCGCTGGCCAGCGTGTAGCCCGCGCCGCGCTCCCAGATTTCAATGCGGATGTTCCGCCGGTCGAGCACCTGAAGGAACTGGACGTTCGTGCGCTTGGGAAAGAACGAATGGACCTCCAGCAATGGCCCGAAATGTTTCGCCAGCTCCGGCTCCACCGCCGGCAACGGCAGCACGCAATGCGGATTGCCAATCGTCGCCGCGCAAAACGTGAACGTCCGGTTCCCCGCGTGAATCTCCTCGTTGATCACCTCGCGCCGGTGGCCGGCGACGGGAATCTGATCGCTCCAAAAACTCACGCGCCCCATTTCCACCTGCACCGTCCCGCCGCCCGGCCGCACCACCGCCTGCACCCGCCCGCCCAGCGTCTGGATGGAAAACGGCTTCTCCTTCACCAGCCCCTGGTCCCACAGATAGCGCGAAAAAATCCGCAGCCCGTTGCCGCTCTTCTCCGCCTCGCTGCCGTCCGGGTTGAAAATGCGCAGCGCGAACTGCGCCTGCTCCGCCGGCAGCGGCCCCAGCAAAATGCCATCGGAGCCGACGCCGAAATTGCGGTGGCAAATCACCTTGATCTGCTCGACCGACAGCGGCGCCGCGAGATCCTTGGGGTCAACCACCAGATAATCATTGCCGAGCGCGTGATACTTGAAAAATTTCATCATGCAAGGAATAGCGCGCGACGCTCAAAGTTCAAGACAAACACCAAGCCCCAGGCGACCAACATCACCCATGAAGCCCCCGGAAAACGAAACCGGGACGCGCCCACCGCGTCCCGGTTCACACAAAATGGAGGAGGCCGTTACGCCGCTTTCTCCACGGATTCGTCTGTCTTCGCTGTCGCGTCCGTCGTCGCGGTCACATCCGTCTTTGGTGCGGCGTCGGTCGTCGCAGTTTCGTCCGCCTGCTTCGTCGCGTCCGCCTTCGCCTCCGCTTTGTCCCGCTTTCGGCTCCCTTGATTCACCACCACGCGCGCGGCAAAGTAGGCGTTGAAGAAGCTCGGATTCGCTTCCTTGAACTGCGGCATCAATTCATCCAGCTGATCGCGCACGATGGCCACGCCCGAGTCCACCAGCACCGGGATCAACTGCGTTGCCGCGCTCTGGATCACCCGATGCTGCCGAGGCGCCGTCTTCACCTTGTCAAACGCCTTGATGGCCTTGTCGAGCCTGGTGAGCTTGGCCGCCGTGATGCCGTACTTCACCAGCGCCCCGGCGTTTTCCGTCGCCGCCTGATGAATGTTTTTGCAGCGCCCCACCACTTCGTTGACCTTGCCGGTGCACACCGTCGAACCCGTGAACGCCACCTTGGCCAGCAACTCCGGGTCCTGCGCCACGGCGCAGTAAGCCTTGATGCCGCCCATCACCTCGACCGTGATCGTGCAGAGGCTCAGGCGTGCCTGTGGCGCGTTGCGCCTGGCCTTCTCCGTGTAAATGCACGTCCACTTGGACGAAGCGCGCGGCGCGTCCTCGTCCTGACCGAAGAGTTCGACGGTCTTGCGCCGGGAGGATTCCTGCACGCCGTTGAGTTCGCCCAGATAAAGGACGTGCCGCTGAACGACGCGCTGGTCGCTCAGCCGGCGGTTTTCGACGACACTCCAATAGAGATGCTCCTTGCCATCCTTGCGACGTTTTGAACAACGCAGAACCATGATGGCGTGGGATCATACTGGCGTGGGATCATACGCAAAACTTTAAGGCCGTGAAGGGGGTAGGTCTGCACTACAAGCCCTTTGGCGAAACGGCCCCTTGCCGTTGAATGGTTTCCGTGGGGACAGCGGCTGAAAATAGTCGTTTTCACCCGCCAGTCCGCCAAGTCGGGGTAGGCGAAGAGGCGTGCCTTGTCGAGGCGGGAGGTTGGGAAATTGCGGTTGAGCCTTGGTTTCCGTTCATTTGGTTTCTGCGCCTCTTTGCGGCAATCCAAACGGCCCGTTGTTTCCGCGTAGCTCGCAGTTTGAACCGTCGGACTATAGCGGCGCTCTGTGAGCGTCGGCGTTGTCTCGGTTTTGGTTCGGCAGTCACACAGACCGCCACCACAGGAGTCGTGTGGGTTTGCGGGTTTCTTCGCGGCAAAAGCTTTTTTCACTTTTATTGCTCCCGGCACTGAACAACGGCGGCACGAGGCGCTTGCTCCGGCGCGCGGGTGTTCGGTAGCATGGCCGTGGTGAGAACTTCGTACGATCTCGCCGTCATCGGCTCCGGCTTTGGCGGCACGTTGCTGGCCATGTGTGCCCAGCGCGCGGGCCGTTCCGTGGTGCTGCTGGAACGCGCAGCGCATCCGCGTTTCGCGATGGGTGAATCATCCACGCCGCTCGCCAACCTGCTGCTCGAAGAACTCGCGCAGCGTTACGGACTGCCCCGCGTGGCCGCGCTGGCAAAATGGGGAACGTGGCAGCGCGAACATCCCAAGGTGGCGTGCGGCCTCAAGCGCGGTTTCACCTTCCTGCATCACACCCTGGACAAACCCTTCGCCGCCGACGCCGAACGGCGCGACCAGTTGCTCGTCGCCGCCAGCCCGCGCGATGACGTGGCCGACACGCACTGGTACCGGGCGGACTTCGATCATCTCCTCGTCCGCGAAGCGCAGGCGCAGGGCGTGGATGTGCTGGAGCAGGCGAAGTTGACCGGCGTCCGCTTCGATGACGCGCAGAACACCATTTCCGGCGAGCAGGACGGGAAGAAATTTTTTCTGCGCGTCGGCTTCGTGGTGGACGCCAGCGGGCCGGGCGGTTTTCTCCATCGCGCGTTGAATCTGCCCACGGGGACGTTCCGGCATCTGCCACAAACGCAGGCGCTCTACAGCCACTTCACCGGCGTGCGCCGGCTGGACGAGATGAAGATTTTTCCCGCGTCCGAACCGCCGCCCTATCCGGTGGACGACGCGGCGGTGCATCACGTCTTCGACGGCGGCTGGATCTGGGTGTTGCGGTTCAACAACGGCATCACCAGCGCGGGCGTCGCGGCCACCGACCGGGTGGCGAAACAATTCGCCTTCAGCGACGTGGCGGTGGCCTGGGAGCGGTTGTTGAAAAAACTGCCGACGGTGCGCGCGCAGTTCGCCGACGCGAAGCCCACGATGCCGTTCGTTTACGCGCCGCGCCTGAACTTTCGCAGCGGGATCATCCACGGTGGCGGCTGGGCGCTGCTGCCGTCGGCGGCGGGTTTCGTGGACCCGCTGTTGTCCACGGGCTTTCCGCTCACGCTGATGGGCGTCGCGCGGCTGGCGCAGATCATCGGCGAGGATCTGGGCACGCCGCGCCTAGCGGCAGGCCTGGACGAATACGCGCGGCAGACGGCGGCGGAACTTTACACGACCGAACACCTGGTGGCGGCGCTCTACGCGAACATGCGGGATTTCGAAGTGTTCGCGGCGCTGTCGCTGCTGTATTTCGCGGCGGCGAGCTTCAGCGAAACCGTGCGGCGACTCGGCCAGCCGGAACGGGCGCGGTCGTTCTTGCTGGCGGACGATCCGAAGTTCGGCCCGCGCCTGCACGCGTGCTGCGCGCGGGCGTTGCGGCCCATGAAGGAGCCGGAGCGGGCCGCGCTGCTGCGCGACATCGCGCAGACGCTGGAACCGTTGAACGTCACGGGACTGGCCCGGAGCGAGCGGCGCAACTGGTATCCGGCGAGCGCGGAGGATTTGCTGGCGGCCGCGCCGAAGCTGGGCGTGGAGCGCGCCGCCATCGAGGCGTTGCTGCTGCGCTGCGGTTTTGCGGCGGCGTGAGTTTCCGTTTGGAAACGGAGGTAGTGGGGCAGGCGCCCACGCCTGCCACAGTCCGACGGGAGCCCCGCCGGTCGAACCTTCTGCCGGCGGGCCGCCCATCGGACTTTCGCTGGCGCGGGCGGGCGGAGCTTGCGGCGCCCCGCGCGCTGCGATAGGCTTGGCGCATGAGAATATTGCTGGCGCTCCTCTTCACGCTGGTTTCCCTCGGCGGCGCGGAACGAACCGAACTCGCCACCGGCGCCTCACCCACGAAGCGAGTTTACGTCCTGCCCATCCGCGAAGACATCATGCCACCACTGGTTTACCTCGTGCGCCGCGGCGTGAAGGAGGCGATGGAGGCCAAGGCCGATGTGCTCATCCTGGACATGGAAACCAACGGCGGAAGGATCGACACGACCAAGGAAATCATTTCCATTCTGGAAAAATTTCCCGGGCTCACCGTCACTTACGTCAATCGCGATGCCTACTCGGCCGGCGCGTTCATCGCCGTGGCGACGCACAAGATCTACATGGCGCCACAGAGCGTCATCGGCGCGGCGGCGCCCATGATCATGTCGCCCGGCGGATCGGGCGTCGAGAAACTGCCCGACACGGTGGAGGCGAAGATGGTCTCGGCCGTCGCCGCCCGCGTGCGCGCGAGCGCGGAGAAGAACGGCCACAACAAGGACGTCGTCGAGGCGATGATCAACAAGACGAAGGAACTGACAATTGACGGCGAAGTGCTCAACAAAGAGGGCCAGATTCTCACGCTCACCGACAAGGAAGCCGCCAAACAATACGGCACGCCGCCCAAACCGCTCCTCTCGCTGGGCAGCGTCGCCAGTGTGGACGAGTTGATCAAAACGCTGGGTTACGCCGGCGCGGAGCGGCGCGACCTCAAGCCCACCGGCGCCGAGAAGGTGGGCATCTGGCTCAACGCGATCTCGCCGTTGCTGCTCATCATCGGCATCGTGGGCATCTACATCGAATTCAAGACGCCGGGGTTCGGCCTGCCCGGCATCGTGGGCATCACGGCGTTCGCGTTCTATTTTCTGGGCGGCTTCGTGGCGGGGCTTTCGGGCGTGGAATGGCTGGCGGTGTTCCTCCTCGGCCTGGCGCTGGTGGCGGTGGAATTGTTTTTGTTTCCCGGCACCATCGCGCTGGGACTGGCCGGCACCGCGCTCATGCTCGCCGCGCTGGTGATGGCGATGGTGGACGTGTATCCGGGAATGCCCAGCGTGCCGACGCTGCCGCAGTTGGAATTGCCGTTGCGGCAATTCGGCATCGCGCTGGGCGGCGCCGCGATCGCCATCTTCATCCTGAGCCGCCTGCTGCCCAGGACGCCGCTGTATCGGACGCTGGTTTCGCAAACGGCCAGCGGCGTCGGCTCGGAAGCGGCGGTGGCGCAACAACGCTCCGCGCGGCTCGGTCAGGTGGGCGTGGCAGTGTCCAACTTGCGCCCCGGCGGCAAGGCGCAGTTCGGCGAGGACATCCTCGACGTGATCTCGCAAGGCGATCTGGTGCCGAAGGGAACGCGCGTGCGCATCATCGGCGCCAGCGGCACGGAGGCGCTGGTGGAGTTGGTGAAGTGAATGAGGAATTATTCCCGAAGAACATCGAACCCCCAACGTTCAACACTGCACACCCAACCCGTGACCGGCGGCCTCATTGGAAGTTCGACGTTGAATGTTGCGAGTTCGATGTTTTGGTTCCGGGTGTTCACCCTGCTGATCGTTTGCCTCAACCCCGCCGCCGCCGCGCCGCGCGAGTTCACAGTGGCGACCTACAATGTTTTTTACCGCAACCCCGACCTGCCCAAGCTTGCCGCCGTGATCAGGGAAACGCGCGCCGACCTCGTCGCGTTGCAGGAAACCAACGGTGAGTCGGAGAAGTTTTTGCGACGGCAGTTCGCGGGCGAGTATCCGCACATCGCGTTTCGTTGGAGGAAGGGTTCGGATGGATTTGGGTTCCTGTCCAAAGCACCGCTGCGGAAGCTGGAGTTCCTCGAACCGCTGCCGGGCTGGCGGGGGACGTGGTTCGCGGAAGTGGAACTGGGCGGAACCAACGCGCAGATCGTGTCCGTGCATCTGGCCACGCCGCAGTCGCGCAAGATGACATCGCTGCCCGGCGCGATGACGATGTTCCAGGAGGTCGAGGAAATTCACGCGCGGGAGATGGCGCGCATCTTCGAGCGGATGTCGCGCCGGATGCCGGTCATCGTGCTGGGCGATTTCAACAGCTTCTCGTTTTTTCACGCGCCGAAATTCCTGGTGGAACACGGGTTCACGGACAGCTTCGCGGCGGTGACGGAGAACGCGGACCGGCAGGGGACATGGCGGCATCGTTCCGGCGAGAGCGAGTGGCGCTTCCGCATTGATTACATTTTTCACGGTCGCGAACTGCGCACGCGCGCCTGCCGCATCCTCCAGAGCGGGGCGTCGGATCATAGCGCGGTGGTGAGCCGGATGGCGTGGGTGGAATAGGCGTCGCGCCAGCAGCACTTCGGCGGGACTCGACAACCCCGCGCGCCTCCGTTATGGATTGCTTCCATGAAATCAATGCTCGCATCCATTCTCCTCGCGCTCTTGCTTTTGCCGCTTCCGGCGGCGGACAAGAGCCGGGCGGTTTCAATTTTCGACGGGAAATCTTTCGCCGGTTGGATCGGCGACACGAACAAGACCTGGCGCATCGCGGAGAGCGCGTTCGTGGGCGGCTCCTTGCAGGTGAAGGTGCCGCGCAATGAGTTCCTGCAAACCGCGCGCAGTTACACGAACTTCGTTCTCCGGCTGAAGGTGAAACTGGTGGGCACGGAGGGCTTTGTGAACGGCGGCGTGCAGGTGCGCAGCCAGCCCGCCAAAAACCCACCCAACGAAATGGTCGGCTACCAGTGCGACGTCGGTGAAGGCTGGTGGGGCGCGCTCTACGACGAATCGCGCCGCAACAAGGTGCTCATCAAGCCCGACGCCGCCGATGTGGCGAAGGCGGTTCGCATGAACGATTGGAACCAGTACGAAATCCGCTGCGAGGGCCGGCGCGTCCGCACTTCGCTCAACGGGGTGGCGATGATTGATTACACGGAGCCGGATGAGGCGCTACCGCAATTTGGCCGCATCGGCGTGCAGGTTCACGGTGGTGGCGTGGCGGAAGCCAGCTACAAGGACATCACCCTGGAGGAATTGCCGTAGCCACGCTCTCGCACCGCCGCCGGGCTTCAATTCTCTGTTTCCTCGCCGTCTGTTCTGTGGCTGAATCAAGGCCATGAAGATCATCGGCATCATTCCCGCGCGTTACGCCAGCACCCGCTTCCCCGGCAAGCCGCTCGCGCTCATCGCCGGCAAACCGCTCATCCAACATGTCGTCGAGCGATGTCAGCAGGCCAAATCCCTTAGCGAGGTGATCGTCGCCACCGACGACACACGCATCTACGAGGTCGCGCAGAATTTTTGCCGCGTCGAGATGACTTCGCCCAAGCATCCCAGCGGCACGGATCGCGTGGCCGAGGTCGCGCAACGCGCCGCGTGCGACGCCGTCATCAACATTCAGGGCGACGAACCGTTGATGGACCCGCAGGTGATTGACGCGGTGGCCAAAGGCCTGGACGGCACGCCGATGTCCACCGCCGCCACACCCATCCGCGCCGCCGCCGATCACGAGAATCCGAACGTGGTGAAAGTCGTTGTCAACGCCGCGGGCCGCGCCCTATATTTTTCCCGGCGCACGATTCCGTATGTCCGCGACGCCGCCAGTCGTTCCGTTGCTGAACAGTTGGCGGCGTTTTCGTTTTTGAAGCACCTGGGCATCTACGGCTACCGGCGCGAGACATTGTTGCGGCTGGTGAGCCTGCCGGTCTCGCCGTTGGAGAAGGCGGAGCAGCTCGAACAGTTGCGCGCGCTGGAAAACGAAATCGAGATCGCGGTGATGCGCGTCTTGCACGACGGCGTGGGCGTGGATGCGCCGGAAGACGTGGCGCGGGTGGAGAAACTCTTGGAACCATGATCTGCATGGAACTGGCGGGGGGGCTGGTGAGAAAGTGGGCCGGTGGGAAGAGGCCGTTGCCCCCTTTCTCACTTGCTCACCTGCCCGCGCGGTCACTCTTGCGGCGGAACGGCAGTTGGACATCGAACTTCAGGACATGAAATACATTTTTGTCACCGGCGGCGTGATCAGTTCTCTGGGCAAGGGACTGACCGCTGCGTCGCTCGGCACCTTGCTGGAGAACCGCGGCCTCAAGGTCACGCTTCAGAAGTTTGATCCCTACCTCAACGTGGACCCGGGCACGATGAGTCCGTTCCAGCACGGCGAGGTTTACGTGCTGGACGACGGCGCGGAGACGGATCTCGACCTTGGCCATTACGAGCGGTTCACCCACACCAGGCTCACGCGCTTCAACAACCTCACCAGCGGCCAGGTCTATCAGACCGTGCTCGACAAGGAGCGCCGTGGCGATTACCTCGGCAAAACGGTCCAGGTCATTCCGCACGTCACCGACGAAATCAAGAACCGCATTCACCAGATAGCGGAGGCGTCCAAGGCCGACGTGCTGATCACGGAGATCGGCGGCACGACGGGCGACATCGAGGGGCTGCCGTTTCTCGAAGCCATCCGTGAATTCGGCCTCGAAGCAGGTGTTGGCAACGTGCTTTTTTTGCACATGACCTTCGTCCCATTCATCAAAGCCGCCGGCGAGTTGAAGACCAAGCCGACGCAGCAGTCCGTCGCCAAGCTGCGCGAAATCGGCATCACGCCGCACATCCTCGTCGCGCGTTGCGAACAGCCGCTCAACAAGGAATTGCGGCAGAAGATTTCGATGTTCTGCAACGTCCCCTACGAAGCGGTCATCGAGGAGAAGGACGTGGAGCACTCCATTTACGAAGTGCCGCTCATGCTCCAGCGCGAGCGGCTTGATGACCTGGTCTGCCGCCTCCTGCACCTGACCGCCCCGCCCGCCGACATGTCACACTGGCAGGACATCATCCGCAAACTCATCGCCCCGCAGCACCGCGTCCGCATCGGTGTCGTCGGCAAGTACATCGAGTTGAACGACGCTTACAAATCCGTTTACGAGGCGATCATTCACGGTGGCATCGCCAACGACTGTGGCGTGGAGATCGAGAAGATTGAATCGGAGGAGATCGAAAAATTCGGCGCGGAGAAAATATTGAAAGGCCTGGGGGGCGTGCTTGTGCCCGGTGGTTTCGGCGAGCGCGGCATCGAGGGGAAAATCATCGCAGCGAGATACGCTCGCGAAAACAAACTCCCCTACCTTGGCCTGTGCCTGGGGATGCAGATCGCCACGATTGAATTCGCCCGCCACGTTTTGAAGCTGGACCGGGCGCACTCGACGGAATTCGATCCCGCCACGCCCCATCCGGTCATCGCGTTACTCGACGAGCAGAAGAAAGTTTCCAAGAAAGGCGGTACGATGCGGCTGGGTTCGCAGCCGTGCCAGTTGGCGATGGACAGCCGGGCGGCGCATCTCTATGGCGCGTTCCTGGTCAACGAGCGGCACCGGCATCGTTACGAATTCAACAACGCCTACCGCGAGAAATTCGAGCAGGCCGGTTTTGTTTGCAGCGGCACGTCGCCCGACGGCAAGCTCGTCGAATTGATCGAGTTGAAGGATCATCCGTTCTATCTGGCCAGCCAGTTCCATCCTGAGTTCCAAAGCAAACCGAACAAGCCCCACCCGTTGTTCAAGGGCTTTATCGCCGCCAGCCACCATCACAGCCACCACCGGCCGCTGTAGGCGAATCAGCGGGGGTGTTGCCGCGTCGTGTGGCCTTGTGCCTGCCCGATACATTCGCGGCGCGCCGCTACGGGTCGGCAAATTTGATCCCGCCGACAAATTGGCCGGTGAGCAAAATCTGCCGTTCCCATGGGACAAAGAGTTACAGGTTGCCGTCAACAAGACACGCAAAACGAGGGTAGGCCGGGTGAAATGCCAATGAAAGCCCATTGGCACTGCCTTTGCTGAACACTGAGACATGACAATAACGCAAAGTTTCGACAACCGGAATAATGTGTTGCACTCCGCCGGCTTCATCATGGGGCCGGTACACAGTCCCATCTACATCCCACCAACCTGCGTTGGGCCTACGGCCTGACGTCCTGCTGGAATTGAGTTGTTGCTGGCGGCCTGAGTCATCAGGCCGCCAGTTCTCTTTTGCAGACCTTCCGTACCGGACGAACTACGCGGCCGGCGGCCGTCCCGCGACTACAAAATCCCGGATGACCGCCAGTTCCTCCTCGCCCGCGATGGTGTGCGTCTTGATGAACTCGTGCCATGCGATGTGCAGGCCGGCAGCCTTCATCAAGTTGATTTGCTCGCGCACGTCGGCGAACGGGATGATTGGGTCTTTCGTGCCGTGCGTGATGAGGAAACGTTGCCGCGCGACCACGGGCGACTGCTCCGCCAGCGCCCGCTCCGGGTCATGCGCGTAGCCGCTCACGCCCACCAGCCCGGCGAACAAGTGCGGATACCGGATGCCCGCCTCAATGGTCATCAGGCAGCCTTGGGAGAAACCGAACAGCGTTGTCTGCTCGGTTGGGAAGCCACGCGCCCGCTGCGCGTCGAGCAATTCAAACAGGAGCGCGCGACTGCGGATGATGCCGGGGCCGGGGTCGCCGGCAAATTGATACCACGAGTAGCCGCCGAAGTAAGGGTCCGGCGCATTAACCAGCAGGTAATTCATCCACGGCAAATCGAGCGCGCCGGGCAGCCAGCCGTAGCCGGCGGTGCTGTCGCCCAACCCGTGGAGCACGACCATCAGGGCCCGGGAATTTTTTTCGCGGGCGGGCAACAGTTCAGTGTCGAGCATGGGAAAACTAGAAACGAAAAAAATCCCGACGCCAAGCCGCAAACACGCTCCCGCGACAGCCGATGAGTCCGCCCGTCACTTGCTCAGGCGGTATTCGACCACCGGCGCCACGCTGCCAGCCTCGGCCACTTCCACGGGCAAGTGGAGCCGGGCGGATTTGAAATAGCACAGGCCTTCGTTGGCCTTGGAACAGTAGTAAACATCCGCGTCGAGCGTCACGGTCGTCTGGCCTGGCTTCACCGCGATGGGCACAGAAACCTTCGCTTCCTTCATCGTGCCGTTGAACGCGCCGACCTCCACCGTTTTCACATCGGCGGAAGTGGCTTTGAGATTGGATGGCCCCGCCAGGTTCAGTTTCGTTCCCGCAGGCAGCAACACATCCAGCGTCAGCGCCTTCGCCTTGGGCGAAATCCTGACCGCGCCCAGCCGGACCTCCTCGCCTGAAAACTCCGGCGATTTGCGCCGCGCCAACTTGTCCAGCCCACGGAACGCCAGCGTCGAAACCTTGCCTGTCTTCAAGTCGCACGCGCGGATGAGATGATTGTTCGAGTCGGCGACGTACATCGTGTCGCCGACGAAGCACAGGCCGTTCGGCTCGTTCAGCGTGGCGGCCAGGCGCTCGCCGTCCGCCGCGCCCGACTTGCCCGTGCCGATGAAGGTCGTGAGTTCCTTCGTCTGCGGAGCGACGCGCTTGATTTTGTGGTTGTAAGTGTCCGCCACGTAAACGAACCCGTCGTGCCACGCCACGCCGATGCAATGCTGGAGCCGCGCGGCGGGAAACTTCCCGTCCACGTCGCCGAACTTGAACAAACCCTCGCCGATGAGCGTTTCCACCCTGCCGTCCGGCGCGAGATCGGCGGTGCGCACGGCGCTCACCTCGCTGTCGGCGAAGAAAAGTTTTTTGCCGTCCGTCGTGATGCCGCTGGGCTGGGCGAGCGCGCATTCCTTGAGCGGGCCGTCGGTGATGTTCTCGCGCCCGGTGCCAGCATAAACCTTCGCGGCGAGCGTCTTCAAATCCAGCGTCCAGAGCTGGTGCGGCCCGGCCATCGCGATGTGCAGTGTGTCACCGATGAGCAGCAAATCCCACGGGCTGTTCAAATCCACCGCGCGTCCGACGCCCTCGACATTGTGCCGGCGCGACTGTCGGCCCGTGCCCGCCAGCGTCTCGACCGTCTTTTTGCCCAGGTCCACTTTGCGGATGGCGTGGTTCTCCGTGTCGGTGACGTAAAGCGCGTTCTTCGCCGTGTCGAAGCAAAGCCCTTGCGGACGAAAAAACCGCGCGGTCGCGAAATCCCCATCTCGCAACCCGATCTCGCCGTCGCCGATCACTTCCAAAATCTCACCATCGAGCGACGTCACGATGAGCCGGTTGTTGTTCGAGTCGCTGAAGAACAGCCGCTTCGACTTCGCATCGCCAGTGATCTTCCCCGGATACGCGAAGAGCGGGCGCGGGCCTTTGCTCTTCTCCAGCTTGAGCGCCAGCGGCGTGCGGTCAATCTGCCCCTTCGCGTCGAAACGCCGGATAGTCTCGCCGATGATTTGATCGAACACCTCGTAAATCCCCTCGCCCGACAGGAAGCCGATGGTCTTGCCGAGCGGATTGACGAGCGTGAGCGTCGGCCAGGACCGCGCGCCGTACGCGCGCCACACCGTCATGTCCCTGTCGTTGATGACCGGGTGTTCGATCTCGTAGCGCATGATGGCCTGGCGGATGTTATCGGTCTGCTTTTCGTTCTCGAACTTGGCCGAGTGAACGCCGATGACGACCAGTTCCTTCGGGTACTTCGCCTCCAGCTTTTTCAAGTCGGGGATGACGTGCATGCAATTGATGCAGCAGTAAGTCCAGAAATCCAGCAGCACGACCTTGCCCTTGAGGCTCGCCATCGTGATCGGTTTGTCGGTGTTGAGCCACTCGACATCGGCGGGAAATTCCGGCGCGGGCGAAGTGCCTTCATAAGGAACGTCCGGCGGTTTGTCCTGGGCGAATAGCGGGAAAACGCCGGGCAGGAGAACCATCAAGCCGAACCAGAGTAAGCGTGTCATGCGACAATTGTTTACCATGCACGCTGGCGCGCTTCAATGCTGGCGCGCCACGCCGTTCGTCTGGCTCTCGCGGAACGGCTGGCCGGCGCGGTAGCCCGCCAGGCGGCGTTCCATCGCCGCCGCCTGATCCTTCCCGCCGACGGACACCGCCAACGCGTTCGCTTGTTGTGCTACCGTCACGGCGTCGGAGAAGCGTCCCGCCTCCGCGTACGCCATCGCCAGCGTGTCGAGCACGATGGGGTTTTGCCCGCCCGTGAGTTCCGTCGCGCGCTCGGCCAGGCGCACGGCTTCTGCGCCGTTGCGGCGCGGCGCGTCCTCGCTCGTCGCCAGCACGCGCGCCAGTTGCGTCAGCGCCTTGGGATGGTCCGGGTCCACGCGCAAGGCGGCGCGGAAATGTCCGACGGCCTCCGCCGCGCGCCCCTGCCGCAACCGCGCCAGGCCCATCAGATAAAAAGCCTGCGGCTCGTCCGGCTGGAGCCGCGCGGCCTCGGTGTAATTCGTCATGGCGTCGTCGAAGCGCCCCAGGCCGGCGAGCGTCACACCCAGGTTATTATGCACCAGCGCCTGGCCAGGTTTGAGGCGGAGCGCCTTCTGGAAATGAGCCAAAGCTTCATCCGTACGGCCAATTTCGGACAGCACGTTGCCCAGGTTGTTGTGAACCGACGCCCGAGTTGGATCGATCCTCAGCGCCTCGCGGTAATGCGCCAGGGCCGCCACGTTTTCACCGGCCCGCTCCAACGCCGTGCCGAGGTTGATCCTTGCGACTGCGTTCTCGCCGGTCACGGCGACCGCGTGCGCAAAGAGCGTCTGGCTGTTCCGCCAATGGCGCAGTTGCAGTGAGGTGACAACCACGCATCCGCCCAGCATCACCGCTGCCGCCACGGCCACGGGCCACGCGCCCAGACGCAGCCTGTCCGCCAAATCCCGCGCACTCCACGCCAGCATGATGAACACGCCGATGGCCGGCAGGTAAGTGTAACGATCCGCCATCGCCTGCGTGCCGACCTGTACGAGACCGATGACCGGGACAAGCGTGCCCAGGAACCACAGCCAGCCCGTCAACAGGTGCGGTCGCACCCGCCGCCCACGCCAGGTCCAAAGCGACAACGCGACCAACAAACCAAGTGCCCCGGCCACCTCCCACAGTGGCACCCGCGTTGGCAACGGGTAAATCACCGCCAGATCCGCGGGCCAGAACAACTTCGCCAGATAGCGCGCGTAGGACACCAGCGCATTGGCCAGCCGCGCGCTTGCCGGAAACTTTTTCATCGTCACCACCGCCTCGCCGCCGCGTTGCGCGAGAAACGTCACCACGCTGGAAACAATCGTGAGCAGAAAAAACGGCCACTTCTCCCACGCCAACCGCGCGAGTGAGAAGGGCGTTCGCCGCAGCGGCCAGAAATCCAGCAGCAGCAGCACGCACGGCAGCGTCACGAGCATCGGCTTCGCCATCAACCCGAGCGCGAAGCAGAGTAGTGCGATCCAAAAGCCGCGCCGTTCCTTCTCCTGCACGAAGCGCGCGTAGCTGTGCAACGCCAGCAGCCCGAAGAGCGTGCTCAACACGTCCTTCCGCTCCGCGACCCACGCGACGGACTCGACGTGCAGCGGATGCCACGCGAACAGCGCCGCCACTAACGCCGCCGCCCAGTGCGCGCCGGTCATCCGCTTGAGCAGGAGGAAGAGCAGCACCACGTTGGCCGCGTGGAGGAGGACGTTGACGAGGTGATGCGCGCCGGCATCGAGCGCGAACAACTCGCAGTCGAGCAGGTGCGCCAGCCAGGTGAGCGGATGCCAGTTGCCCGCGTGCCAGGTGGTGAAGGCCCACTTCACTCCAGCCACGGTCAGGCCGGCCTGGACGACGCGGTTCTCGGTGACGTATTGCGGGTCGTCGTAGTTGACAAACTCGTGCTCGCGCACCGGCAGGAACACCAGCAGCGTGACGAGCGCGAGCAGCAGGCTGATCAAACGGTTTTGCGACATGCGCCCCTGTTGTATTCGCTGCGTTCCGCCGGGCAAGCGCGAACCGGCAAAACCCCGGGCTGACATCAAACTTGCCCGTAGGGCGGGCTTCCAGCCTGCCTCGGCGGGCATCATGCCCGTGGACCGCATCTCCTCTGTTGGACTGTGGGGGGCTGGAAGCCTGCCCCACTACGTTCACCGACCAAGTTGGATGCCGCCTGCAAAAATACCGCCGCAGCCAGCGAACCGCTGGACACCCCGGATCCATTTTGGAAAGCTCGCGCGGTGAAACAATCAATCGTCACCCTGGACTTGGAAGGCGTGCTGGTGCCGGAAATCTGGATCGCCGTCGCGGAAAAGACCGGCATCCCGGAGTTGCGCCGCACCACGCGCGACGAGCCGGATTACGACAAGCTCATGCGCGCGCGCCTGAAAATCCTGGACGCGCACGGGCTGAAACTTTCCGACATCCAGAACGTCATCGGCTCGCTGCGTCCGCTCGATGGCGGGCTGGAGTTCCTGCGCGAGTTGCGGGCGCTCACGCAGGTCATCATTCTCTCGGACACCTTCGAGCAGTTTGCCCAGCCGCTGATGCGCCAGTTGGAGTGGCCCACGCTGCTGTGCCACCGACTGGTCGTGGAGCAGGACCGCATCGTGGATTACAAGATTCGCATTCCCGAGCAGAAGCAGAAGGCCGTGGCCGCGCTCAAGCTGCTGAACTACCGGGTCATCTCCGCGGGCGATTCGTTTAACGACATTGCGATGATCGCGGAGGCGGACACCGGTTTCCTGTTCCACGCGCCGGAGAGCATCAAGAAGCAATTCCCGCAGTTCAAGGCGCTGGAAACCTACGGGGACTTGCTGAAGATGATTCAGGCGGCCATCTGATCGCCCGCTGAAGCGCGCCCGCCGGCCTAATCGGTTTGACTCCGCGCGCCCGGTTCGAGAATCATCCCGCCCATGTCATTCGATTGGATCAGCAGCTCGGAAATCTGGATCAGCCTCTTCACGCTCACTGTGCTGGAAATTGTGCTGGGCATAGATAACATCGTTTTCATCTCCATCCTCGCCGGCAAACTCCCGAAGGAACAACAGCACAAGGCCCGGCAGATCGGCCTGAGCCTGGCGCTCGTCACCCGCGTCCTGCTGCTGTGCGGCCTGGCGTGGATGGTGAAGCTGACCGCGCCGCTCTTCACCGTGTTCGGCAACGAGATTTCCGGCCGCGACCTGATTCTGCTGGCCGGCGGATTGTTCCTGCTGTTCAAGGCCACGCACGAAATTCACGACAAGCTCGAAGGCGAGGACGGCGAGGTGACGCGCAAGATCACGCCGACATTCGCCAGCGTCATCGTGCAAATCCTCCTGCTGGACGTGGTGTTCTCGCTCGACTCCGTCATCACCGCCATCGGCATGGCGAAATACATCGGCGTGATGATCGCGGCCGTCATCATCGCCGTGGTGTTCATGATGTTCTTCGCCGGACACATCAGCCGTTTCATCGAGAAGCACCCGACGCTGAAAATCCTCGCCCTGAGTTTCCTGCTGATGATCGGCGGCGCGCTGGTGATGGAAGGCTGCGGCAAGGAAGTCCACAAGGGCTACATCTACTTCGCGATGGCGTTCTCCGCCGCAGTGGAGACGCTGAACATCCGCCTGCGCTCCAAGCGGGCGACGAAGGTGGAACTGCACCAGCCGTACCGGTAGGTTCGCTTCGGCGCGCGGCCTTAGGCCGCTTCGATTCCGAGCAAACATGAACAGGCAATTGCCTGTGAACCTGCAAACGAAGCGGCGGCGTGAACGCCGCGCTCCATCCCAAACACCCCTTGATTCCCGCGCCTGCCCGCCTATCCTCTGCGCCCACGATGCTGAAATTTGAATTCACTTCCTCACTCGCGCGGGCCGTCTTCACTGGCACGCTGCTCGCCGCTGCCACGTTGACGGCGGCCCAATTCGCTCCGCCCGCCTCCGGTTACGCGCCCAAGGTGATGCCCGCCTCCGACGAAGGCGAGACCGCCATCAAACGCTTCCGTCTCCCCAAGGGCTTCAAGTGCGAACTCGTCGCCGCCGAACCGCTGCTGGCCAATCCCGTCGCCTTCTGCATTGACGAACAGGGCCGCTTCTACGTCGCCGAAACCTTCCGCCTCCACTCCGGCGTCACCGACATTCGCGGCCACATGGAATGGCTCGACGAAGACCTCGCCAGCCGCTCCGTCGCCGAGCGCGTCGCCATGATGAAGAAACACGAAGGCGAGCGCATCGCCAACTATGCGAAGGACTCCGACCGCGTCCGCCTGCTCGTGGACACCAACGGCGACGGCAAACTGGACAAGTCCACCGTCTTCTCCGACGGCTACAACCACGTCCCCGACGGCCTCGGCTCCGGCGTGCTCGCGCGCAAGGGCGACGTTTACTGGACGTGCATCCCCGACCTCTGGCGGCTCCGCGACAACAACGGCGACGGCGTGGCCGAGGTGAAGCAATCGCTCCACACTGGCTTCGGCGTGCGCGTCGGCTTCCTCGGCCACGACTTGCACGGGCTGCGTTTCGGCCCGGATGGCAAGCTCTACTTCTCCATTGGCGACCGGGGCGCGCACATCAAACTCGGCGGCGGCAAGACCGTCGAGAGCCACGAGACCGGCTGCGTCTTCCGCTGCAACCCGGATGGTTCCGAACTCGAAATCTTCGCCACCGGCCTGCGCAACCCGCAGGAACTCGTCTTCGATCAATTCGGCAATCTCTGGACCGGTGACAACAATTCCGACGGCGGCGATCCCGCGCGCTGGGTGTATCTCGTCGAGGGCGGCGACAGCGGTTGGCGCATCGGCTGGCAGTTCATCAACTCACCCAACTCGCGCGGCCCGTGGCTCGCCGAGCGCCTGTGCTACCCGCAATGGGACGGTCAGGCGGCCTATCTGCTCCCGCCGCTGGCCAACATCGGCAACGGCCCCTCCGGCCTCACCTACGATCCGGGCACCGGCCTGCCCGAACGCTACCGCGACCATTTCTTCCTCTGCGATTTTCGCGGCGGCTCCGGCAGTGGCATCCACTCGTTCACGGTCCGGCCCAAAGGCGCGGGCTTCGAGGTGTTCGACCGCACGGAGTTCGTTTGGGAAATGCTCGTGACAGATTGCGACTTTGGCTATGACGGCGCGCTTTACATCACCGACTGGGTGGAAGGCTGGAACAAGACGGGCAAGGGCCGCATCTATCGCGTGTTCGATCCGAAGGAGGCGGCCAACCCCGTCGTCGCCGAAACGAAGAAACTCATCGCCGCCGGCTTCGACCAGCGCTCGCTCGCCGAACTGGCCGGCCTGCTCACGCACCCCGACCAGCGCGTGCGCCAGGAAGCACAGTTCGCCCTCGCGGCCAAAGGCTCCATTGCCATCAAAACCTTCGCGTATCTCGCGGAAAAAAGTGACGTGCAACTCGCGCGGCTGCACGCGCTCTGGGGTCTTGGCCAAATCTCGAATCTCAAATCCCGAGTCTCCAATACCCAGCGCGCCGCCGCGCTCGAAGTGGCGCAACGCCTCCTCTACGACGCCGACGCCGAAGTCCGCGCCCAGGCCGCGAAAGTTCTCGGTGACACGCGCTGGGCGCCCGCGTTCGGCGGATTGCTCAAGCTCATGGCCAATGAAAACTCGCGCTCACGTTTCTTCGCCGCGCTCGCGCTCGCCAAGCTCGGCAAGCCGGAAGCCGTGCCCGCGCTCGTCGAACTGCTCCGCGCCAACGCCAATCAGGATCGCTATCTGCGCCATGCCGCCGTCATGGGCCTGGCCAGTTGTGCCGACGCGGTGTTGTTAAAATCGCTGGCGAAGGACGCCTCCTCCGGTGTGCGCATGGGGGCCGTGCTCGCGTTGCGTCGTCAGGCGTCACCCGGCGTCGCCGCGTTCCTGGCTGACGCGGACCCGCTCATCGTCGCCGAGGCCGCGCGGGCCATCAACGATCTCCCCATCGCCGAGGCGCTGCCGCAGCTTGCGGCGTACATCGGCGAGACGGAGAAACTTCGCGGACTGCCCGAACTGGCGGCGGACAAGAAAAATCCCGGCGTGCGCGACGCCGTGTTGCGCCGCGTGATCAACGCCAACTTCCGCCTCGGCGATTCCGTTCACGCGCAGGCGCTCGCCGCCTTCGCCGCGAACGAGACGATGCCCGACGCGATGCGCGCCGAGGCGATCACGGTGCTCGCCGAATGGGCCAAGCCCTCCGGGCGCGACCGCGTCACCGGCCTCTGGCGTCCGCTCGCTGTGCGCGACGCGCGGGAAGCCGTCGCCGCGCTGCAACCGCGTCTGGTCGCGTTGCTGCGCAGCCCCTCGCAGCCCGTGAAACTTGCCGCCACAAAAGTCTCCACCGCGCTCGGCATCAAGGCCGGTTCCGCCAGCGCCCACGAATTGCTCGCGGACACCCGGCAGCCCGCTACCGTGCGCGCCGAATCCCTCAAATCCCTCGCCGCGCTCAAGGATGCGAAACTCGCCGACGCCATCACGCTCGCCCTCGCCGACCGCGACGAATCGCTCCGGCGCGAAGCCACGAAGATCCAGGCGCAGTTCCAGCCCGCCGAAGCGTTGACCCAGTTGAAGGCCACGCTCGACACTGGTTCTGTTGGAGAAAAACAAACGGCGCTCGCCGCGCTCGCGACGCTGTCCGGCACCGGTGCTGACGAAATCTTTTCGCAATGGCTCGACCAGCTTCTTGCCCGGCAGGCGCCGCCCGAACTGCATCTCGATATTCTGGAGGCGTCCGCCAAACGATCCGCGCCCGCGCTCAAGGCGAAGATTCGCCAGTTCGAGGAGGGCCGCGACGGCAAGGATGAGATGCGCAGTTACCGCGAGAGCCTCGCCGGCGGCAACGCGGAGGAAGGCAGAAGAATTTTCATGGAGAAGGCGGAGGTTTTCTGCGCCCGCTGCCACAAGGCCGGAGCCGGAACGGGCGTCGAAGGCGGCGAAGTCGGCCCCGACCTCACGGGCATCGGCGCGCGGCAGACGCGCGAGTATCTGCTCGAATCCATCGTGCTGCCGAACCGCCAGTTCGCCAAGGGCTACGAGAGCCTGATCGTGACGATGAAAAGCGGCACCGCCTACGCCGGCCTGCCCAAGAGCGAGACCGACACAGTGCTGGAACTCAACTCGCCCGAGGACGGCCTGCTCAAACTGAACAAGGCCGACATCAAATCGCGCGACCGCGGCCTCTCCGCGATGCCGGAGGAGTTCCGCCAGGTGCTGACCAAGCGCGAGCTGCGCGACCTGGTCGAGTTCCTGGGCGGGTTGAAACAACCCTGACGCGGCCCGCGCGCTTCAGAACCTGTTTTGAAAGTGGCGCGGGCGCCCTCGCCAGTGAAGGTCCGGCGGGCGCCTCGCCCGCAGCAGGCACGACGGGCGGGGCGCCCGTCGGACCCATGCAGGCGGGGCGCCTGCCCCACTACCCATTTCCAACAGGCCATCAGTTCCGCATGGTGGCCGTAGCCTCCGGCATGAACAGCGACAGCCATTCCAGCGCTTCCATGCGGTCGGACATCGAACCGCCGCGCAGATGAATATGCCCGTTCACGCGCACCAGCCGCGCGTCGCCAAACGTGGCGATGAGTTCCCCGGCCAGCGCCTCCCGCTGTTGTTCCTCGATTCGATTTTTCATCCCGCCAGCTTACGCGGGGCGGTGGGACAAATACGGGGGAACGGGTCGAAAGCCCTGGCAACCACCGTCCCGGCCGGGGCGGTGGTTTGGTTTGAAGGAAATGCGCGGCGGCTTCGTCGGTTTTTCCGTCGGCGAGCGGCGAACAAACGCCTTGGTTTCGCCGGCGTTTGCAGCACCATGACTCGATTGAACACAGTGCCGACATTTTCGCTCCGCCGCGCCGGGCGGCTCCTCCGACTGGCGATGGCGCTTCTGCCGCTGACGGCACCAGCCGCCGCGCCCGATCCCGCCGGGGTCGAGTTTTTTGAGAAGCGCATCCGTCCCATCTTCGTGGACCACTGTTACTCGTGCCACAGCGCCGGGGCGGAGAAGGTCAAGGGCGGCTTCCTGCTCGACACGCGCGAGGGCCTGCTCAAGGGTGGCGACACCGGACCCGCGCTCGTCCCCGGCGACGCGGAGAAAAGTCTCTTCATCAAAGCCGTCCGCTACACGGACGAAACTCTCCAGATGCCGCCCAAGAACAAGAAGCTCGCGGCGGAACAAATCGCCGACCTCGAAGCGTGGGTGAAAATGGGCGCGCCGGACCCGCGTTTGGGGAAAGTTCAAAGTAAAAAGCCCAAGGTTCAAAGCGCGGAGCATTGGGCGTTCAAAGCGGTCAAGGAGCCGCCCGTGCCGGTCGTGAAGAACAAAAAGTTCGTTCGCACGCCGGTGGATAATTTCCTCCTCGCACGGCTCGAACCAAAGGGTCTCGCGTTCTCGCCGCCCGCCGACCAGCGCACGCTCGTCCGCCGCGCCACGTTTGATCTGCTGGGGTTGCCGCCCACGCCACAGGAGGTTGCCGCGTTCGAGGCGGACAAAGCGCCCGACGCCTTCGCACGGCTCGTGGAGCGGCTGCTCGCTTCGCCGCATTACGGCGAACGCTGGGGCCGTTACTGGCTGGACATCGCGCGCTACGCGGACACCAAGGGTTACGTCTTCGAGGAGGAGCGCCGCTATCCCTACTCCTACACCTACCGCGACTGGGTCATCCGTGCGTTCAACGAGGATCTGCCCTACGACCAGTTCATCATTCAACAGATCGCCGCCGACCTGCTGCCGCTGGGCGAGGACAAACGCCCGCTGGCCGCGCTGGGATTTCTCACGCTGGGGCGGCGCTTCCTGAACAACCAGCCGGACATCATTGACGACCGCATTGACGTGGTGTCGCGTGGCACGATGGGGCTGACGGTCGCGTGCGCGCGGTGCCACGACCACAAGTTCGATCCCATTCCGACGAAGGATTATTATTCGCTCTACGGCGTGTTCGCGTCGTGCAACGAGCCGGGCGAGAAGCCGCTGCTCGGCAGCGCCGCCGTGCCCAAGGAGTATCCCGACTACCTCGCCGAACGCGGGAAGCGCGAGGACGAATTGAAAAAATTCCGCGAAGAGAAGAAGGCCGAGGCGCTGACCAAGTTGCGCGGCCAGGTCGGCGATTACCTGCTGGTGATGCGCGACGCGCTGCGCCTGAACGAGGACAAGCGCGAGGGTCTGGTGCGCGAGCGCAAACTCCAGCCGGCGCTGGTCCGCCATTATCCGCGCGCCATGAAGGAATGGCAGGAGAAGCCGCATCCCATCTTCGCGCCGTGGTTCGCGCTCGCCGCGTTGCCGGACTCGAACTTCGCCGCGAGCGCGAAGGAACTGGCCGCGACATTTGCCAAGGGCACGGACGCCGGCACCAACCGGTTGAACCCCGCCGTCGCCAGACTTTTCAATCCCGGCGAGCCGCCCGAGTCGCTCAAGAAAGTGGCGGAGGCATACAACAAACTCTTCGCCGACGTGGACAAGGAATGGCGCGCGGCGGAAACGAATTCGCCCGCGCCCGCCGCGCTGCCCGACGCGAACCGCGAGGCGCTGCGCCAGATTCTTTACGGTTCCGGATCGCCCATCACCGCGCTGGACGGCGACGAACTGCGCGGCTTCACCGACACGCCCGCGCAGCAAAAGCTCCGCGCCCTCCGCCGCAAGGTGGACGAACTGGACGCCACGCATCCGGGCGCCCCGCCGCGCGCGATGGCACTGGCGGACAACGCCACGCCCGCCAAGGCGCGCGTGTTCCGGCGCGGCAACGCGAACAATCCCGGCGACGAAGTGCCGCGCCAGTTTCTCGAAGTGGTTTCCGGCGCGAATCGCCAGCCGTTCACACAAGGCAGCGGACGCCTCGAAATGGCGCGGGCCATCGTGAGCAAGGACAATCCGCTCACCGCGCGGGTGTTTGCCAACCGCGTCTGGATGTATCACTTCGCCGCGCCGCTCGTGAGCACACCCAGTGATTTCGGCGTGCGCACCGATCCGCCGACCCACCCGGAGTTGCTTGATTACCTGGCGGCACGCTTCGTGGCCGGCGGCTGGTCCATCAAGCAACTGCACCGGCTCATCATGCACTCCACCGCCTACCAGCAGGGCGGCGCGGACAACGCGAAAGCGGCGAAGGCCGATCCCGGCAATCAACTGCTCTGGCGCATGAACCGGAAGCGGCTCGACTTCGAGGCGATGCGCGACACGCTGCTCGCGGTGAGCGGCCGGCTCGATTCGGACATCGGCGGGCGCGCGGTGGAAATAACCACCGAGCCGTTCACGACACGGCGCACGGTCTATGGCTTTGTCGAGCGCCAGAATCTGCCGGGCTTGTTCCGCACCTTCGACTTTGCCAGCCCCGACACGACCAGCGCGCAGCGGTTCTCCACGACGGTGCCGCAGCAGGCGCTCTTCCTCATGAACAGCCCGTTCGTGGTGCAGCAGGCGAAACAACTTGTCGAGCGCGCCGAGGTGAAGTCAGCCACGGGCGACGAGCAGAAGTTGCAAAAGCTTTACCAGGCGGCCTTCCAACGCGCGCCCGAAGCCGACGAACTCAAACTCGCGCGGGCATTTCTCCAGACACAGACCGCCGCGGCCACTCCGCCGGCGGAACCACCTGCCTGGCAATACGGCTACGGCCAGTTCGACGAGAAGACGAAACGCGTGCGGGAGTTTACTCCCCTGCCGCACTTCAACGGTTACGCCTGGCAGGGCGGCACGAACCTGCCCGACGCCAAGCTCGGCTGGGTGATTCTCAGCGCCGACGGCGGTCACGTCGGCAACGACCTCAATCACGCCGCCATCCGCCGCTGGCGCGCGCCGCGCGACGGCGCGGTGAGTGTGGCCGGGGACTTGAACCATCCCAGCGACCAGGGCGACGGCGTGCGCGCGCGCGTGGCGTCGAGCCGGCACGGTGAACTCGGCCAGTGGACGGCGCAACACAGCCAGACGCCGGTGAAGCTCGCGCGCGTCGAGGTCAAACGCGGCGACACGATGGATTTCGTCGCCGACTGCCGCGCAAGCGTGGCGTTCGACTCGTTCCACTGGGCGCCGGTGATTCAATACGTTGCCGACGCTGGCAAACCCGCGTCCGAAGCCGCGCGTGAGTGGAGCGCGAAGAACGACTTCGCCGGCCCGGCCAAAGCGCCGACCGCGCCTGGCCTGAGTGCGTGGGATAAATACGCGCAAGTCCTGCTGCTGGCCAACGAACTGATGTTCGTGGATTGAAGATTCGCGGACGCGGAAGGCTGCGGCGCTCCGATGGGAGCCGGGCCTTGGCTTGCCGCCGCAGGCGATTCCCGATACGCTGACCGGGCTTTGAAGAAACCTTCGCGACCAGTCATTCCGCGCAAGACGATTTACCGGCTGTCCATCTACCTGCGCTGTTTGCAGCGGCTCAAGGGCAACGCCATCCGCACCGTTTCCAGCGAGGCGCTCGCCAAGGTGGCGGGCGTGAAGTCCACCCAGCTCCGCAAAGACCTCACCTACTTCGGCCAGTTCGGCACGCGCGGGCTGGGTTATGACGTGGAGCAACTGGTGCAGATGATTTCCGATTTGCTCGGCACGAACAGCCTGCAACCGGTCGTGCTGGTGGGCGTGGGCAACCTGGGTTCGGCGTTGCTGTCGTATCGCGGCTTCGAGCCGGAGGGGTTCGAGATCGTCGCGGCATTCGACCTGGACGCGCGCCGCAAACGCAACAAGCAGGTGACGCAGCCGATTTACGGGATGGAGAAGCTGGCGGAGTTCGTGCGCGAGCGCAGTGTGCGCATGGCCATCCTCACGGTGCCGGTCACCGCCGCGCAGGAGGTCGCCAACACGCTCGTCGAAGCGGGCATCACCGGCATCCTGAATTTTTCCCCCATCGTGTTGCAGGTGCCGGAGGACGTGATGGTCAACAACGTCAATCTCGCCATCGAACTGGAGAACCTGAGTTACTTCATCCAGGATTGAGCGCGGAACGGGCGAAGTCCCGCGCCAAAAAAAGGGCGCGACATCTTCGTTACCGCGTGCGGCGCGTGTCATGGCACGGACGGAAGCGGGCGGGGAGCCAGCGCGAAGGATCTGGAAGACTCCTGGGGCCGGCCGGCAACACCATCGGACTTGCGCCAACCGGCCCTGCGCAGCGGCCGGACGCTGGAAGCGGTTTACCGCGTGTTGATCACGGGCATCGACGGCGCTCCCATGCCGTCTTTCACCGACGCGCTGACCGAGGAACAACGCTGGGAACTGGTGGCCTTCATCGTCCAGTTGCGACGCGACCACCCGGCGGACAAGTAGTGTAGCGCGCTACTGCTTCCCGCACCGTTCTTCCATCGCCTTGCGGATGGCGTCATTGAAGGCGCTTAACCTCCGATGATTGAAGTCCGCCGCCGACCATGGTCACTCATTCGCTGCGGCGTCCAAGGCGGATCCCAAACGAGTTGCACCTCCACCTCCTCGACGCCTTCGAGGTTAAGCAGCGCGGACTGCACGCCCCACGCAATGCTTTCGTGCATCGGGCAGCCGGGCGTGGTGAGCGTCATGGTCACGGTGACTTTGGCGCCTTCGACAGCGATGCCATAGACGAGGCCGAGGTCCACGATGTTGCAATCGAGTTCCGGGTCCACGACCTGGCGCAGGGTCTCGCGGACGGCGGCCTCTTCGATGGAGGTGGTGATCATGCGGTTCCTTGCAAGACAGGTTTGAAAACAAGCGGTTCGAGCCGCGGCCGGATGAGATGCGAGAGAGTTTGACCGAGGTTCACAACGAAGATCACGACGCTCGCCAGCAACCCAACACAGCCGACGCGCACACAGTTTTCATGACCCAGCGCCGTTGCCACGCTCGTGAGCAGGAGGCCCGCGACGAACAGCCAATAGCCGGTCGCTTGCAGCGCGGGCGAGTAGAGTTCGGCCAGCGACGGAACTTTGCTGCGCCCGATGGCCTGGCTGTAGCTGGCATACCAGACAAGGAACGGCACGACTTTGTAGAGCATCCCGAGCAGGGCGAACGTGACGACACCCATGAAGGCGAGCAAGCCGTACACATTTTCAAGCTGAGCCGTCAGCATCGTCATCGGCAATTGCGGCCAGGCCAGCACGACACCCAGCGCGGACACGGGAACAAGCAGCGCAATGGCCGTGAGGAAATATTTCAAGCCCCAGTCGAGGTTGCGGCGTTTGCGGGCGCGCAGGATGGCGACAAGTTCCACCCCGTAGAGAACCAGCCCTCCAAGCACAACAAACACGAAGGCGACCTTCCACGGGCTGGAAAACAGAATGGTGACCAACACCCCGGCCAGTCCGGCGTTGAGCAACGCCAGCGACCAACCGGCGCGACGGGCGCTCTGCACTTCACTGAGCGCAAACATCGGCACGAGCTTGAAGCTGACCGCCACGATCATCATCACGAAGAAGCCCACGCCGCCGAGGTGCGCATGCGCGTGCATGGCGGCAATGGGCGGGAACGGATTGATGGCCGGCCAGCACTTCGCCGAAGCCAGGAAAAGTCCGGCGAGAATCGTCAGCGAGAGCCAGCACAGCGACGACGCGATGCCCGACGCCACGACGTTCCAGCGCGGAATGCGCGCCAGCGTGCGGGCCAGGTTGTAAACGAACAGCCCGACGCCGAGGGCCACCAGCGAGCCGAAGTGCCCGACTTGTTTCACATCCCACAGACGGAACATCACGACCATCCCGACGAAGCCGATGACGTGCAGCACGAAATGCGAGCGCCCCAGCCGTTCGCTGTGCAACCGCGTCTCCAGCGCCACCGGCACGAGCTGATACATCGCGCCCATGATGACGGAACAAATCCAGCCGAGCACGAAGAGGTGCGTCGCCGCAATGACATCATGGCTGTAGTGATAGGTCGCCAGCAGGTCCGGCCGCGCCACCAACCAACCGCTCCCGATCAGCAACGCCACGATGCCCGTCAGGATAAACCGCAACGGCAGAGCAACCGACGGCGCATCAATGGCCGGCACCGGGGCGCGTCTAGTCGGCACCTTGGAAGGCTGCTCCGCCCGCGACGATCTAGGCGCGGCGAATGGTGGTGATAAAACTTCCGTCATGCTGTTCCTCGGTTTCGCCAGTGCAGCCGCGATGCTCCAGCAGTGCGTAAAGATGCCGCGGGCGGCGATCCGTTTGCGCCCGCATTTGCGCGCCCTTGGGCAGGTGCTCGAGGGCTTCGAGAATCGCCACCAGCGGCTGCGGCGGCTCCAGCCCGCGCGCATCCACCATCACCGGCGCTTCATTCGTTTTCATCGGGACGTTTTACTTCGTCGCGGCCGTTGACGCTTTGACCCGGATCAAGCCCGGCGCGCCTTCGGCTGGCTTGAACAACGTCAGCAGCATGGAGAAC
>JANNEF010000161.1:0-9211 GCA_031378375.1 Verrucomicrobiota bacterium
TGGGGCGGAGTCAGGCCCCTGGCCGTCCTGGTAGGGTCGGGGCGCGGCGCCTCCCGCGCCGCGTCCAGCGGCGCAATGCGTGACTGAGTGTAACGCGCTTGGACGGTTCGTTCCGCCCGCTGGACGCGGGCGGGGGCATCGCGGCGCGATGCCCCTACCACGCGGGGGCGGATGTGCGCGTGGCATTCTGCTGTCCTGGTAGGGTTGGCGCGCCGCGCCGACCGCGCCGCGTTCAGCGGCGCAATGCGTGCCTGCGATGTCTCGCGTCTGGAAAGTTCGTTCCGCCCGCTGGACGCGGGCGGGGGCATTGCGGCGCGATGCCCCTACCTCGTGGGGCGGATGGGCGCGTGGGGTGCGCGTGTTCGTGTTTCTCCGCGTCGTCTGCTGGGAAAATTTTACGCGGTTCGGGGGGCGCGGGGCGGTGGCGCGGCTCCTGCTATGCAGCTCTCGTGAAGTGCCTGGTTCATCGTGGTCCACTTTGGCGCATCGGAGCCGCCGCGCGTGTCGCGCGGCGCGCGGTGTCCGCCGGCTCCGCTTGCGGCGGGCGGCGGGACGCGGGCCGGTCTTCTCATCCATCAACTCCCAACCACATACATATATGATCGATCTAAAACGTTACTTCATCAATCCGTTCACGGACGAAAGCATCAGTCTCAACCGGCTTATAGATTTCGCCAGCACGCATCTGTCGCGCATGGTGGCGAACAATCCGGGGGCGCTGTTGAACGTGCGCATCACGGCCACCACCACGGTGCTGACGACGCTGGACACTTCGATGTCCGACAACGACATCAAGCTGGCGCTGCGCAAGGCGAAGGTGCAGGCCAAGGACGCCTTTCGCGCCGCCCTGGGCGACAACATCACGCGCATTCACGCGGGGGTGGTGGCGGCGTTCGGCCCGGTCGCGCCGCAACTCACGGAGTGTTTTCCGCAGGGACGCGGCATCTTCGGCTCCTGCCCGGATGACCAGTTGGATGACAAGTTGCAGCAGTTGCTCACCTGCCTCACGCCGATGGCGGCGCAGGTGGGCCAGATTCATGTGGACAATGTGGGCGGGCTGCTCTCGACGTGGATCGCGCTGCTCGCGGCGGTGGACACCGCGTCGGCGAACAAGACGACGGTGGAATCGGCGCGGCGCAATGCGCGCGGGGCGTTGCAACTGGAGTTGTTCAAGAATCTGCTGACGCTGGCGGTGAGCTTCCCGAACGACCTGGAGAAGGCGGGGTTGTATTGTCCGCAGCATCTGCTGGAGGAGGGGGTGTCGGTGCCGGAACCGGAGCTGGCGGTGATCTCGGTGGCGACGAGTTCGGCGGCGGCCACGGCGCATCTGGAGTTCACGGCGCCGGGCGCGACGAGTTATCGCGTGGTCCACAAGGCGCCGGGGGCGGCGGAATTCACGACGCTGGCGGAGCCGGAGTCGGGCAGCTACGACGCCGGCGAGCTGGTGGCGGGGGCGCATGAGTTCCGGGTGTATGGTGTGAACGCGGGCGGCGAGGGGCCGGTGAGCGCGGTGGCCTCGGTGCCGGTGGCGGCGGCGGCCGTGGCGTAAGAGCGCGGCGGGAAATGGCCCCGTGCGCGTTCCATGATGCTGATGCGCGATACCGCGCGAAGCGTCATGGAGTGCGCCAGTCCTCTGGCGCTTTCCGAGCGGTCGCCCGGGCGAAAGCGGCGGAGGGCCGCCGCAGTCCAGGACGCTTGCGCGCCAGTTCGATTTCCGCACCCGCTTGCGCGCGTCGCGCGCTGATTTGCATTGCCTCCGCGCGGGCCGCCCCAAATCATCGCGCGATGCGAACGGTCAATTCGGTCGCGGCCATGCGGCGGCTGGCCGTGCGTTGGAAAGGGCAGGGGACCCGCGTCGGGCTGGTGCCCACGATGGGTTATTTGCACGAGGGGCACATCAGTCTCATTGCGCGCGCACGGCGGATCGTCGGGGCGCGCGGCGTGGTGGTGGTGAGCAACTACGTGAACCCCACCCAGTTCGCCCCCGCCGAAGACCTCGCCCGCTATCCGCGCGATCCCGCGCGCGACCGCCAGCTTTGCCGCGCCGCCGGCGTGGATGTCGTCTTCGCGCCGGACGACGCGCAGATGTATCCGGGCCGGGCCGGGGGCGGTTACAGTACTTATGTGGTGGAGGAAAATTTGTCGCGCGGCATGGAAGGGGTTTCGCGTCCCGCGCATTTCCGGGGCGTGACGACGGTGGTGGCGAAGCTGTTCAACATTGTGCAACCGGCGGTCGCGGTGTTCGGCGCGAAGGATTTTCAACAGGCGGCCGTGGTCCGGCGCATGGTGAGGGACTTGAACTTTCCGGTGCGGCTCGTTGTCGCGCCGACGGTGCGCGAGGCGGACGGCCTGGCGCTGAGTTCGCGCAACCGCTATCTCACCGGCGAGCTGCGCACGCAGGCCGTGGCGCTGTCGCGCGCGATCCAAAAGGCGCGGGCGGCGGTGCGCGGCGCGGGGCGTCCGGTGGCGTCCGCGGTGCTCAAGCGGCAGTTGAAAGACTTCATCGAGATGGAACCGGCGGCGCGCGTGGATTACATCGAGTTCTTCCACCCGGACACGTTGGTGCCCGTCGTGCGCGTGGAACGCGGCACGCAGATGGCGCTGGCGGTGTTCGTGGGCGGGACGCGGCTGATTGATAATGGGCGGTGTTAATCTGGGATGACTGTGAGAAGATGGATCATCAAGACTGTGCTGGTGGGGTTGGCGGTGCCGACGGTGATGTTGCTGATTCTGCACGGTGCGGCTCGGTTTCGGAAGGTTCCTGTTATCGTCATGGTTCCCAAGTCGCCTCCGCCCCGTCTTATTTCGGACTCCGACGCGAATAGTTCGGCGACCAACAATACTTCTTCGTGGGATGAGGTTCCTTACGAACAGGCAGTCGTGAAGTGGATCACGCCGCAGGACATCGCGGCGATTCGCAAACGCTGCACTTCTGGTAGGTTGATCCCTCGCGTGCCGGCTGAAATCTGGGTCTCTTCGGACACCGAGGCTTCAGTTATGTATCCCCAACGGGGTTTGATGCAGTCCTTGGCCACGTTGGAGAAGCAGGATGGTTCGTGGCGGATTACGAGGGAATGGGAGTCCCAAGTGGATTGCGGACTTGGCTTAACTAAGATGGGCCGAATTCGGCATTTCCTTGGTTTCTGATCGAATGACCCGCGATGCTTCCCCATCCTTGAACTAACCGATGAAACGTTTTGACTTCATTGTGCTCGGGAGCGGGATCGCGGGGTTGTCCTTCGCGCTCAAGGTCGCGGCGCGCGGGCGCGTCGCCATCGTCACCAAGAAAAATTCCGCCGAGTCCAACACCAACTACGCGCAGGGCGGCATCGCATCGGTGACGAGCAAGGAGGACAGCTTCGCGTTGCACGAGCGGGACACGCTGGAGGCGGGCGCGGGCCTGTGCAAGGCGGACGTGGTGCGCACCATCGTGGAGGAGGGACCGGCGCGCGTGGCGGAGTTGATCGCCCTGGGGATGAAGTTCTCGCTGCGCGAAGACCCGGCGGGCGGCGGCGAGATCGAACTGGACCTGGGCCGCGAGGGGGGACATTCCAAGCGGCGCATCCTGCACGCGCAGGACGTGACGGGGCGCGAGATCGAGAACGCCTTGCTCGCCGCCGTGGCCGCGCAGCCGAACATCGAGGTGTTCGAGAATCATTTCGCCATTGACCTGATCACCACGCAGAAGCTGGGGCCGGGCAGGGCGGGGGCGGCGGGGGCGGGCGAGATAGTGGGGCAGGCTTCCAGCCTGCCGGTGATGGCGGCATCCTTGCCGCCAGTAACACGGGGCACGGATGCCCCGCCAACCGGCAGGCTGGAAGCCTGCCCCACTCCTGGGAATCGTTGTATCGGAGTTTACGTGCTGGACAAGGACGGCGCTCTGGTCGAGACGTTTTCCGCGCCGGTCGTGATGCTGGCCACGGGCGGTTGTGGGAAGGTTTACCTTTACACGACCAATCCCGACATTGCCACGGGGGATGGCGTGGCCATGGCTTACCGCGCGGGGGCGGCGGTGGCGAACATGGAGTTTGTGCAGTTCCATCCGACGTGTCTTTACCATCCAAAGGCGAAGTCGTTTCTCATCAGCGAAGCGGTGCGGGGCGAGGGCGGGGTGCTCAAGAGCGTGGAGGGGGTGGAGTTCATGGACAAGTTTCATCCGCTCAAATCGCTCGCGCCGCGCGACGTGGTGGCCCGCGCCATTGACAGTGAGATGAAGCGGACGGGGGCGGAGTGCGTGCTGCTGGACATCACGCACCGGCCCGCGCGTTTCCTGATCGAGCGGTTCCCGAATATTTATCACACCTGTCTCCGGCACGGCATTGACATGACGAAGGAGGCGATTCCCGTGGTGCCCGCCGCGCATTATCAATGCGGCGGCGTGCGGACGAACGTGGACGGGGAGACGGACATCGCGGGTCTTTACGCGGTGGGCGAGGTGGCTTGCACGGGGTTGCACGGGGCGAACCGGCTGGCGAGCAATTCGTTGCTGGAGGCGCTGGTGTGCGCGCATCGGGCGGCGCAGCGGATTCTGGCGCGACCGGAAAGCCGGCTGGTGGCGGACATCCCGCCGTGGCAGCCGGGTCACGCGAGCAACGCGGACGAGCTTGTGGTTGTGGCGCATAATTGGGATGAGATACGGCGGTTGATGTGGGATTACGTGGGCATCGTCCGCACGAACAAACGGCTGCAACGCGCACAGAAACGGCTGGCCAATTTGCAGGAGGAGATTCAGCAGTATTACTGGGACTTCATCGTGACGAGTGATCTGCTGGAGTTGCGCAACATAGCGACGGTCGCGGAGCTGATCGTGGCCAGCGCGTTGCAGCGGCCGGAGAGCCGGGGGCTGCACTACAACCTGGATTATCCGGAGGCCAACACGGCATGGGCGCAGCGGGACACGGTGTTGCGGAAGGGGGCTTGAGGGCGGACGGGTGCCCGTGCGATGAAACATTTCAAGGCCATCGCCGCCATGTCGCTCAACCGCGTGATCGGCGACGGGAACAAAATTCCGTGGCATCTGCCGGAGGACTTCAAGTGGTTCAAGCAGATGACGACCGGCAACGTGATCGTGATGGGGCGGCGCACCTTCGAGTCCATCGGACGAGCCTTGCCGAACCGGGAGACGATTGTCTTGAGCCGCGCGGGCTTCGCGCATCCCGGCGTGCGGACGGTGGCGGACCTGGCGGCGCTGGACCCGGCGGGCGGGGCGTTCGCCGGTCGCGAGGTCTTCATCTGCGGCGGCGCGCAAGTGTATGAACAGGCATTGCCGCTGTGCTCGGATTTGTATCTGACGCTGGTGAAGCGCGAGGTGGCGGGCGACGCTTTTTTCCCGCGCTTCGAGGAGGCGTTCGAGCTGGCGGAGGAAATTCTGGACACGGCGGAGTTCCGGATTGTGCGCTACCGCAACAAGCGTTGGCGGTGAAGCGCGCGGCCGGGGATGGCCCGCGAAGCACACGGATGACGCGGATGGGGGAGGGGAGTCGGCGAATGCAACCCGACATGATTTGGTGCGAGCATGGCGTGCCGCGCAAGCGTTTCCGTATCCGCGTCCATCCGCGTGATTCGCGGGTTGAACTCCGCGTGGAGGCGCATGTGCTCGGCGGTAAAGTTTCCCCTGAACGTCGCACGGGCGGCGGTATTTCGAGAAAAGTAGGTGCAAATTTCCGGGGAGGCGATTAGGGTCGCTGCATGTTCCGTCAGGTTGACACGCGAATTCCGAGTGCCGTCGAGCAAGAGGTTCACTCGATCCAGGCCAGCATGTTTCCCCAAGCCGAGCGCGCTTTCGTTCCGCGCGCGTTCGAATGGGCGACGCTCTGTTTCGCCGGACGGTACGCGGATTATCAGCCGATTGACGCGCGCTACCATGACTTTGAGCACACGCTGCAAGGCACGCTTTGTCTGGCCCGCCTGTTGCAGGGACGCCATGCCACCGGCGCGGCACCGACACTGACAAACAAGGGGTTCGAGCTGGGCCTGCTGGCGATTCTGTTCCACGACACCGGGTATCTCAAACGGCGCGGCGACGACGATGGCACGGGCGCGAAGTACACACCCATCCACGTCGGGCGCAGTGCGGTGTTTGCGAGGGAATTTCTCGGGGCCAAGGGCTTCGGTGAGGCGGACCTGCTGGCCGTGCAGAACATGATCAGCTGCACCGGCATCAACGCGGACTTGCAGGCGATCCCCTTCCAAAGCGAACTGGAACGCACGGTGGGCTTCGCGCTGGGCACAGCGGACCTGCTCGGCCAGATGGCGGCCAGGGATTACGTGGACAAGCTGCCGGTGCTGTTCCTGGAGTTCGCCGAGGCGGCCCGTTATGCCACGGCGAATTCGCCGCGGTTGTTTGTGTTCAAGAGCGCCGAGGAATTGATGCACAATACCCCGGCCTTTTGGGACAAGTATGTGTTCCCCAAGATCAATGCCGATTTCCGGGAGCTCTATCACTATCTGAACGATCCTTATCCTGACGGTCCCAATCCGTATCTCCAGCGCATCAAGGAAAACATGGGCCGCCTGCGGGAAAAACTCGCAGCCTTGCCGCCGGCTTGAACCCAACCGTGGGCAGGGGCGGCAGTTTCCTTTTTCCCTTCAGATGTGTGGGGTGTAACGAAGCGTCGGCGTCAAAACACCTCCGCCTTCAACCCGGTTTCCTGGCGCACGCGGTGCGCGATGTGGGAGAGGGTTTTCAACGGCAGATGCCCGACGTTGGCTCGCACCGCCGGCCGGTGCGCTGAATATACCTGCACCATTTCAATGCGCGCCCCGCCTTCGTTCAATTCGCGGAGTCGCTGGATGTATTGGTTGATTTCTTCCGTGGTCGGACCCTCACCATCAATCAGCGGAAACAGACTCTGAAGGATCACCGGTCGCCGCCGTCCCAGCGCCAGGATGTTCGCCAGCACACCAGCGAGCGAGGTGTTGGGGGCAGGCTCTGGCGCGGCCACCGGACGGTTGATCTTGTCCAGATGAGCTTGCGTTCCGGCGTCGAGTTTGGCCCAGATTTCGTCTTGCGCGGTGAACAGTCGCAACCCCTCCTGCACCGGCGACAGGTGCAGTCCGGTGGCGTTGGTGATGAGCACAAGTTTGAAAAAGGGAAAACCCGCCCGCGCCCGGACATGCGCCACCGCTTCCACCACGGCGGAGAAATCGGGGCAAAGCGTCGGCTCGCCGTCGCCGCTCAAGGCGACCTCCTTCAATTGCAGCAGGTCCGCCGGCACCGACTGGTAGCCCGGCAGTTCACAGATCTTTCCCCGCTGGATCAGTGTCAGCATGTGGCGCAGTTCAGTGGACAGGACATCCAGATCCACGCGGTGGTCGCGCACCGGGGGCTGGCGGTCCACCTCGCAATAGGCGCAATCGAAATTGCAGTCTTGATCCGGATTCACGTTGATCCCCACGGACAGGCCGCGCGCCCGCTGGGAGATCACCGCATAGACGAAGCGGTTCCCGAAGAAGTTGCGGGTGCGCCCGGGGATGGTTGCGCTGGTCCGTGCTGGCGGCACCGCCGCGCCGGGACCGCGCCGGGGGGCAGGGGCGGCGGATTCAGCGGATGACAACAGCGCATTTAACACGGAGCAAACCTAGCGGCAGCTCCGGTTGGATACTCCACTACGCTTGCGGAATTCTTTGCAAAAATTGCGCGTGAGGACCACGTCCGGCGCATTGGCGGGGGGAAGCGTGCGGGGGAAGCTCAAGCTCCACCGTAACGCGGTTCATCCCGTCCCTGGTCCCGTAGCATCACGCTTGCAGCAACGCCCGCTGCCATTGCATCAAGTTTCCCTGGTGATTTTCCCAGTCCTGCGCCAGTTCAATCAGGGTTGAGCGACTGGCGATGAGCGTTGGATCCAGGGCGAGTTCGGCGGCGGACTGGTCCCGGCGGCGGATCAGTTCGCGCAGCCGTTTGCGCTCCGCCTCGCTCTGACGCCGGGTGTGGTGCCGCAGCGGGGACGGAGGTTGCTCGACGGCCAGTCCCTTCTCGGTCGCCTTGCTGATTCCGCGCCGACGGCGCGGGGAGAGATGGCGGGGCATGACTTCCTCCAGCGAACGTCCAGTCAGGGCGGCTACTGCCAGATTCACCATGACATCGGGCGAGAGCACGAAGAACGGCGGTTTGTTGGCGGCGATGGCTTCGGCTTCGCGCCAGTGCCAGAGTTCGCGCAAGACTGCCAGTTCCCCGGGCCGGAGTTGGTGGCTTCCCTTCACCCGCCACTGCAGATCAGGATCGGGCGACTGGATTTGTGTGCTGTCCGCGATGAGCCGCGCGCAACTCTCCCGGTGCCAGGGCAGGCGACCCTTCTCCGTCAATTGGGCCCGGAGGATGTCCGCGAGCGGCTTGAGATAATGAGAGTCATTCAGCGCGTAGGCTTCCATCCGGGGTGTCAACGGCCGGCGCGCCCAATTGGCCTTCTGCGGGCCTTTCTCAAGTTTCACGTCTAGGAGTTGCGCCACCAGACTGGTGAGGCCGAACTGTGCGAAACCCAGCAGTCGAGCCGCGAGCATCGTGTCGAAGATGGCCGTGGGCACAAAGTCGCAATGCCTGAGCAACAGCCGCAAATCGTAGTCGGCCCCGTGCATGAGCATTTCGTGCCGCTGAAACTCGGCGAACAGCGGCACCAACTTCATCGCGGCCAGCGGATCAACCAGTTCATCCACGCTGGCGAAGCTCAACTGGAGCAGACAGAGCTTCTCGGGATAGGCGTGCAGGCTGTCCGCCTCCGTGTCCAGCGCCACCCATTCGGCGGCGCGGAGTCGGGGGAGGAACGCCTCCAATTTTTGGTCCGTGTCAATCACGCGCGCGAGTTATAGGCCAAAGGACGCGCAGGGAAAAGGAAAAGGCGTCGTGCCATCCGATTCTTGACTCGGCAATCGCCCGGCCCACGTCGATGGCATTGGGGGGATGAACTTTTGCATCACCGGGAAAACAAACAGCCCCCACCCGCTGTTCGCGGATGGGGGCCGTGCGATTGGCCAACTGCCCCTTGACGACTTCTTTACGGCGCTCCCTTACGCCGCCGCCGCGAATGGACGCTGCACGAACATCGCCGCGCTGCCGGCCTCGTTGCCCGTGGTGAGAATCACGAACACCTTCAGCGCGAGATGCACGCCGGGCTGGTTCAGTCCGAAGGGCGTGATGAATTCCCGCGTCGCGCCCGGCTCGTTGTTGGCGATCACCACCGCATCCTCGTCCGAGTAATCGGTCCCCACGTTGCCG